>JACPVK010000328.1 GCA_016191795.1 Gammaproteobacteria bacterium | reverse complement strand
TGGCGGGGTGATCTCGGTCGCCAGGGTGGGTAAATCTTCTGCAACGGCTGGCTGAACTGGCTCATCTTCAATGAGTAAAGCCGGTTCTTCTACACGTATCGGGTTCACCGGTTGCACATCCGTCGCGGGGGAAGCCGGCAAGGCTTCCAGATCCAGTGTCAGTTCGTGTTCTTCTTCAGGTTTTTTCGGGTGCGTATCGGACGGCGAGCCTGCTGCCGCTGTGCCAGCGCTTTTTTGCTTGTCCTGGGCGGCTTTTTTCAGCGCGTCGAGCAACAGACTCATGGGGTTTCCTGTGGTGCTGCTGTCGAGTTATCTTTTTTTGCCAGCGGCTTTATGTCGGGTGGCAGGAACTGGCGATATTCGCGTAAGTCGCCATTCAGGCTGGCCTGTTTGACGACCACCGGCCGTATGAATATCACCAGTTCGGATTTTTCGCGTTTGTCGTTATCGTAAGAAAAGAGTCGACCCAGCCAGGGAATGCTGGAAAGAACCGGTACACCGCTACTTTGATTGTTGGTAACGTCCTGCATCAGGCCGCCAATGATGGCGGTGTCACCATTATTTACTTTCAGTATGGATTCGATTTCCCGCATTTGAATAACCGGAATTTCACTCACTACATTGGCAGCCGACAGTGCCGGGCTCGGATCTTTAACGTAACTGATAACGCGAGAAATGGTGGGGCGAACATTAATGGTGACGGTATCGCTGTCGTTAATAAAAGGCGTCACTGACATCACAAAACCAACCGGTACTGTGTTGATGTTGGTTTCGTAAGTAATGATGCTGGAGGAAGTCGCGGTAGCCGCTGTGATATTCACTTCGATATCGAAATACACCACGTTATCCACCACCTTGAGCATGGCGGTTTGATTATTCAGTGCAATCACTTTGGGGCTGGATAACACTTGCACGTCACCAAATTGTTCCAGTGCCCTGAGGGTAATGCCCAGCTGGTTGTCACTTAAGGTATCGGTTATTTCCAGCAGTGAAAACGGCGGTTGATCCAGCTCGGCACCAACCAGATTAGTGGAGAAACTAACGCCGGAAGTTGGATCATTGGCGAGTACCGACCAGTCGACGCCCGACTGATAACTGTCACTCAGGGTGACTTCTGCAATCGTGGCTTCGATCAGTACCTGGCGACGAGCTGCATTCATCACTTCGTCAATGAAGTCCTGTACCTGTTGCTGTTTTTTCTGCGTGGTTTTAACGGCAATGATGCCGCTTTCGCGGTTAACAATAACGTTTTCGGTAGAGCCAATATCATCTGCACCGGCAGCGGCTTCCAGTTTGTCGCCAATAATGGCGGCGATGTTACGGGTAAGCGTGCTCCACAACTGGTTTTTCGAGGCCATGTTCATCTGGGTATTGGAATCATTACCAGACGAAGAGCCACCAGCGGCAGTGGCCGCACCGCCGGTCGTGCCCACAGAAGTTGAAACCGACACCAGACCTTTGCTGTCACGACTCATATTGAGATAGTCGATACGGTAAGTGCGCAGGAAGGGAGTATCGGCACTGACACGCAAGGTGCCTGCTTCGAGCTCATAGCGAAGATCGGTTTGACGACTGATGCGCTCGAGTATTTGCGGCAGGGTTTGATCAATGGCATTGAGTGTGACATTGCCTGTTAAATCCGGCGCAATATCAACATTGAGTTTGGCGTCGCGAGCCATGGAAAACAGCAGCTCTTTTATCGGCACATCATTGACAACCACCGTGTAGGTTTCCAGAGCCGGACGGGAAATCGGTTTAGGTAATAGCGTGGTCGTGTTGACCGGTGCGGGAATAGTGTCGGCTTCGGGCGGCACATCATTTTTGGATAGATGACTTTCAGAAATATCCGGCGGGCGAGCCGGTCCACAGGCCAGTAGAGTTGTCAGCATGGTTGCCATCAGGCAAGCGCGTTGTATTGTCATTCATTTATACCTGCTGGTTCTTATAACTCGCCCATAGAGTTGTTTGGTACGTCGGCTTTCACTCCCTTCACTGGGCGCACAAATGCGCCATCTGCGCGTAGCTTTTCGGGTAATGCAAGTAATGCAATCACAGCCATTTCGCGATTTGGATAGTCACTGTATAGCACACTGTATACGGGCTTCTCGCGTATTGTGGCTTCATATACGAATATGTTTTCCAGGCCGATCAGCCTGGCTGCACGTTGTATATATTGCTCCGCTTTCACCGGTTCGGATGCTTCGAGCAGGCTGAGTTGTATGCTGAAGTGATCATCGGCGACATTATTAAGCCATTGTTCCGTAGTTGTCATCCGTTGTTGTAACGTGGAAGGTAAAACAGATGGCGTCAGGTCTTGTGTCGATGTCGCCACAACCGGAATAGTCGCAGGTGTTGCCAACGTTTCCACCGGAGACGGCTGTGTTGATTTGGCAGGGGCGGCTGTGGCGGGCGAAACATCCGCCTGCGGGATCTGGGTGCCAATCCACACGGCTGTTATCACCAGTAACATCAAACCCGTACCGGTAACCGTATGGCGTAGCCAGCGCGGCATGCGCCACGATGCCTGGCCAAAATCACTGTCACGAGCCGCGATGTTAATATGCCGTGATGTAATGCCATGGCCACCTTC
>JACPVK010000327.1 GCA_016191795.1 Gammaproteobacteria bacterium | reverse complement strand
TACTCTTTACGCAAAAATGATTGCGGCAGGCCAGCTCCCATAAAAATATGACTCGTTTAATTTTTGTAATTGCCCGTTATACCTTACTCGAAGCACTGCGCAATCGTTTACTATGGCTGGCACTCACCATCAGCTTCATCGCCTTCGGTTTAAGCGCTTTTCTCGGTGATGTAGCTATTACAGAACACACTCAAATACAAATCGCTGTCCTTGCCGCCATGTTACGCATCAGTGGCGTGGTAATGCTTGCGCTGATAGTTGTTACCACGGTGTTGCGTGAAATGCAGGATAAATCGCTGGAACTATTACTCGCCATGGATGTGCCACGTGCCAGTTATTATTTTGGCAAACTTGCCGGTTTTGCCGTGATCAGTTTTTTACTTGCGCTGTTATTTTCTACACTGCTACTGATGTATGCCGAACCCTACGCCGTGTTGTGGTGGGGCGTGAGTTTTTGTTGTGAATTATTACTGGTGACGTGTTTAGGCCTGGTGATGCTGTTTACCTTTAAGCAAATTCCGGCGGCTATTTCGGCCGTTTTTTTATTTTATGTGGCGGCGCGCAGTATGTCGGCAGTGCAGTTAATGGCGGAGAATCCGATTGTGCGCAGCACCGATATCAGCCAGCAATTTATTAATGGTTTTGTTGAAATGCTTTCGTGGTTGTTACCGTCGTTACATCAATTTACACGCAGTGAATGGTTGTTGTATGGGGCGAATAATGTTTCGGAATTGATGATGGTGCTGGGACAGACGCTGGTTTATGGGATGTTGCTGTCGATGGTGGCGTTGTTTGATTTTTATCGCAAGAATTTTGTCTAGGGATGCACTGATTAAGTATCTAACCAGCCATGCCGCGTCATTTCCGAATGCTTTTGTCGGGAATCCCTGCGAAATATCCAGAAGATTCCCGACAAAAGCATTCGGGAATGACGAGACAAATAATGTCGTTTAACTTAATTAGAGGCACACTGGAATTACAGATCATCACTTGTCTATTGTTGGGCTTCGCTGCACTCAGCACCAACCTACGACTATATTTAAGTCATGAATGAACGTCCACTATCCCATTTACCCAATGCAATATTGCCACTGCTAATTGCCGCGCTGGCACTGCAACTACTTTGGCACGCCACCCAATCCCGCAACATCCCCCAATACGAACCTTTGCCGCCTCCGCCGCCAGCAGCCCTGTTTTCACTCATGGCACTGGGCGACAACCTACTCGCTTCGCGTGTACTGGATCTCTGGCTGCAGGGGCACGATAACCAGCCAGGTATCAGCATTCCCTATAACCAGCTGGATTACCCCCGGGTGACCCAGTGGCTGGATCTGAGTTTGCAACTGGATGAACGAGACAGCTACCCATTACTCACAGCCGCTCATATTTATGCGCCGGTAAATGACCCCTCACGCACGCGCATCATGCTCGATTTTATTGAAGACAAGTTCACCGAGCACCCCCAATACCGTTGGCGAGCACTGGCCGATGCAGCGATTGCGGCCAAACATAAATTAAAAGATTTACCCCTGGCTTTACGTTATGCCGAAACGCTGGCCACCCATGCTGGCAGCGAGGTGCCGTATTGGGCAAAAGACATTCGTTTAATCATCCTTGAGGAAATGGGCGAGAAAGAATCGCTGCGAATATTGATTGGCGGTCTCTTGCAAAACGGGGACATCACCGACCCCTATGAATTGCGTTTTTTACAGCAACGACTCGACGGCCTGTAGGAGCGGGCCATGCCCACGACACGTCTGCTTAGCGTATACACCCGTCAGGAAGAGACAAACCTGTCAGGCTAATTCTTATCCCGCTTAAACTTTAGTGTTTCTTTCGTTCATTTGCGGACTACGTCTTTTAAAAGGTCGCGGGCATGGCCCGCTCTTACAACGATCACCGGTTCCATATGGCACCCAAACGGGTGAAGAACCCATTGTCAATCAAAGGTATAAAAGAAAAACTTAATGTGAAATACTGTGCAGTCGCGCAAATTAACGGTTTTTGTTCTATACATGAACCCTAAGCTCACATTTTAACCAATTACTTATTTAAATATTTCTGGAGACATACACATGAAGAAGAACCAGTCCGGTTTCACCCTGATTGAGATTGCCATTGTGATGGTGATAATCGGCTTGCTGCTTGGTGGCGTATTAAAAGGCCAGGAGATGATCAATTCAGCCAAAGTACGTGCTGTCAATAATCGAGTTGATGGCGTGGCTGCTTCGTGGTTCGCTTTTCAGGATCGCTATCGTGCACTGCCAGGTGACTACACTACGGCGGCAACCAATATCCCACCTATTGGCGCCATAGCACCTGTCAATGGTTCAGGTGATGGCCTTATTGGAACCAATGCCGAACGCGGACAAGTATGGTTTCATCTGGCAGCTGCCGGCTTTATCAGCGGCTCATATGATGGCACAGCTTCGGCCGCGGCTACCTACAATTGCCCGACGACCCGCTGCGCTGATAACAGCTTCAGTGTTGGGATGCTAATTTCGAATGGTAACGAAGCTCAAAATAATACTGGCACTCGAAATGAACTCATCACAGGCATGGGCATTTCATCCAGCATACTTGCTGAACTGGATCGTAAGATTGATGACGGATTTGCCACCAGTGGCACCATGCAACTGGGTAATGGCGGCGCTGGCTGGGCCGCGGCGGCTGTGACAGCCTGCCTGAATGGCACAGGCTATCAAACCGTCACCCCAAGTGCTAACTGCGCTGCGGTTCTTAGAAATATCTAATCCTACATCTTCAACAAAAAATAGAGCCTGCCTGGCAGGCTCTTTTTATTTGTGCGCTACAATCACGTCACCATCCAACGTGAGATCTGCATGACTGCCATCACCTGCCAGCAACTCTGCGTTAATTACGGCAAAGCACCCATCGTTAAAAACGTTGATTTACATATCGCACCCGGCGAATGTTTTGGCCTGGTGGGTGAAAACGGCGCCGGCAAATCAACATTGATCAAATCCATGCTGGATCTCATAGCCATTAAAAGCGGCCGCTGTGAGTTCTTTGGTGTGTCCAATAGAATCGTTTCTTCGCGCAGTCGACTGACCTTTTTACCCGACCGGTTTGTACCGCCATACTATTTGAAAGCACGGGATTTTTTGCAGTACATGGCCGCTTTGCATGGACTGCCATTTAATGCAGAAAAAGCCGAGGAAATGCTTCGCCTGCTGGACCTGGATCTGTCCGCACTGGATAAATCCGTACGCGAATTATCCAAGGGCATGAATCAAAAAATCGGGCTGGCCGCGTGTTTTTTAAGTCATCGGGATATTTTGATTCTGGATGAGCCCATGAGTGGCCTCGACCCGCGCGCACGAGCACGCGTTAAACAACAAATTCTGGAACTGAAACGCCAGGGGAAAACCCTGTTTTTTTCATCGCACATGCTGGCCGACGTGGAAGAAATTGCTGATCGTATGGCAGTGTTACATCGTGGCGAAATTCAGTTCACTGGTGCTCCGCAGGCGTTTATGCAGCACTATCAGGCGCCAACCATGGAAACCGCCTATCTGGCTTGCGTGAATTAACTACTCGTAGGATGGGTGGAGCGTAGCGCAACCCATCATGGCTGGGCACAAGCTGATAATTGATGGGTTACGCTACGCTCCACCCATCCTACGTACTGGCCCGCTCCTACAAAGAACAAATATTATTCCTGTGTATTGTGATCCACCCAACGCTCGCCCTGCTTCAGGGTTTCTTTTTTCCAGAAGGGTGCGCGCGACTTGAGCTCTTCCATTAAATACCGGCAGGCATCGAACGCCGCACCGCGATGTGCTGACCAGACGGCGGTGAGCACAATAGGATCATTCGGATGCATCTCGCCCACGCGATGAATAATCAGGCAATCCATAATGTCCCAACGCGATCTGGCTTCGTCGCAGATTTTTTCCAGGTATTTTTCTGTCATACCGGGGTAGTGCTCCAGCGACAGGGTTTTCACGTCATCCCCTTCGTTAAAATCGCGCATGCTGCCAATAAAACTGGCGCAGGCACCGTGCTTGCCGGGCGTTATATGCTGCTGCTGGTAATGCTGCATGGCTTGCCAGGGATCAAACGCCTGTGCATGAATTTCAACAGCCATATCAACCTCCGGTTACCGGTGGGAAAAAAGCCACTTCATCACCATCCCTGGCAATATGATTGTGATCAACGTATTCCATATTCACGGCACACAGGGTGTTGTCAGGCATAGCGACAGGCGTCGTTTGCTGCCAGATTTCCTGCAGGCTCATCCCACTGGCAGGCGTGAGTCGGGCTTCGGCCTTGCCGACCCGCTCACGTAACGAAGCAAAAAATTTCACGGTGATAGTCATACTACAACACCCTTAAAATTGGTGCGCCGCCCGGCACACTGTAATATGGTGCGCCTGAAGACGCACCGACATTTAACCTGCAGAGGCCATCATGAAAGACCAGCTCACTCATTTTAACGCATCCGGCGAAGCACACATGGTTGATGTGGGGCAAAAGTCTGTGACGTCGCGTGTAGCGGTCGCGGAAGGTCGCATCGTGATGCTGCCAGCCACACTTGAGCTCATTAAACAGGGTAATCACAAAAAAGGCGATGTACTGGGCATTGCCCGTATCGCCGGCATTATGGCCGCCAAAAAAACCGCTGACCTGATTCCCTTATGTCACCCGATTGCCCTGACGCATGTCGACATTCAGTTAACGACAGATGATCGTTTGCCGGGTGTGCATTGCCAGGCGCGCGTGGAATGCAGTGGTGTCACCGGTGTGGAAATGGAAGCCTTAACCGCCGTGCAAATTTCGCTGCTGACGATTTACGATATGTGCAAGGCCGTGGATCGCGGCATGCATATGGAACAGATTCAGCTACTGAAAAAAGCAGGGGGAAAATCGGGTGACTGGATCCGGTAACACAGCTACTTTCTGCGTGTAGGGCGGATAAGTGCAACGCATCCGCCATCTCTCGGGTGGATGCGAACTTATCCACTCTGCATGACTTGTGAAGTGTGCCATGCCCTCGGCCAGTTTAATTAAAAGCGTGAGTCCGCCAATGCACGCAAATAAAAAACAAAAACATTTTCCTTATTTCTGGTTCCCATGCTTTGCGTGGGAATCCTTGGCTGATGGCAATATGCATTCCCACGCGGAGCGTGAGAACGAGAGATTAACCATAACCACACACCGGGTGTTAACTGACATCAAATCGCCACGCAGGCGCACCATTATTTTGTGTCACGCACCGGCTCGCTCCTACAACGCACCCGTTCCCGCATGATTCTGTAATTTCTTCCGGGCAGCCAGCTGCCGTGCACGACTGTGGTTACACGATGCGAACACATCCAGCTCCGGTTTGTAGGTAGCGCTTTCCACATCCATCAAACCCAGCATGGAGTGAAATAAATTATCATGTGAATACTGGTCGTTGCCATGCGCCTTCAGGCAGCGCTTATCGATGCCGGCATTGATTGCATATTGATCAGATAACCAGACAATAAAGGGCACATGTTTTTGTTCATCGGGCGCAATGAAATAGGGCAGTCCGTGTAAATACAAACCCTCTTCACCCAGGGATTCGCCATGATCGGACATATACATCATGGCCGTATTGAACGTTGATTGGTTGCGCTTGAGAAACTCAATCACATTATTCAATACATGGTCGGTGTACAGAATGGTATTGTCGTAGACATTAACCACTTCTTCCTGTGTGCAATCTTCCAGCTGATTGCTATCGCAAAACGGCGTGAATACCGCATATTCTTTGGGATAGCGCAAATGATACGTGGGACCATGGCTGCCTTGCTGATGCAATACGATCACCGCATCGCCGGTTAAATTGTCGACATATGGCTGCAGATTCTCGAACAGAATATCGTCATAACATTCACGATCTTCACAGTTTTTTTTATCTTTGAAATTTGACATTTCAACGGTTTCTACTCGAGCACACACGCCTTTACAACCGGAACTATTCTCACGCCACGACACTTTTATACCGGCATGTTGCAACACATCCAGTACATTCTCCTGATGTTTCGCGTCATCATCCGTGTAATTTTCACGGCCCAGATTTGAAAACATGCACGGTACCGACACCGCCGTGGCGGTACCACATGACCAGGTATTCGTGAAATTGATTATGTCCTGACTGGCCAGTTTCGGATTAGTGTTGTGTGCATAACCGTTGAGGGAAAAATTACTGGCACGAGCGGTTTCACCCAGCACCAGAATGGTCAGATTTTTTTTACCCCGTTTATCCCATTGACTAATCATGTGGGCATCCTGTCCCAGGGCTACGACGGGCCGCTGCGCTTCCCAATGCTCCTGGCCATATTTTTTAATGGCAAAAATATAATTCAGCGGGTTAATCAAATTGCGCAATTCATTATGATTGCGGCCAAAGGATACAAAATCCTTGTAGATGGTAAACAGGGTTAACGTCATCACACAAAAGGTAATCAATAAATTAGCGGCCTTGGCGAGCATTTCACGTGGTAAAGGCTTGTACAGGATGCGCGTGCGAATAATAATCAGTGAAGGCAACACACCAAACACCAGCATATTAAGCAGAAACTTCGCGCTGAGTAACTCTGTGGCTTCTACCGGATTGGTTTCCAGAATGTTTTGCATCATGCTGGCATCGAGCATGACACCGTAACTTTCCATAAAATAACTGGCTGCAGCCGAGCACATCAACAAAATAACCAGTAGAGGTTTAATAATGTACTTAAAGCTGAACAGGGTAATCAGAAAATTGATCAGCCCTGTTAAGACAATGGCCAATGCCGCGATGAAATATATACTATGCAGGTTAAACACTCCCAACGCTTCACCGCTGGCCTGCCAGAATGCCACATTACCCAGTAACACCAGAAACAGGGAAACATGCAGGCCAATCGTGTTGACACCGGCTTCAAAGTTGAACCATGTTTTAATGGCATGCCAATAAGACGGGTTGGTTTGCATGAAATGAAAACTACTCTTTAAACTTAACAGATGAAACAATAGACCACGATGTTTAACACAAACTTAACGGCCGATTCCTTCAGTACACAGCTGCTACGCTGGTTTGCCGATCACGGCCGTCACGATTTACCCTGGCAACACCCACGCAGCCCTTACCGGGTTTGGCTGGCGGAAATCATGTTGCAGCAAACCCAGGTTCAAACTGTTATTGGTTACTTCAATCGTTTTGTATCGCGCTTTCCGGAACTGGCAGACCTCGCCGCCGCTTCAACCGATGACGTCATGCAGCATTGGGCGGGATTGGGTTATTACGCCCGTGCACGCAATCTGCATAAAACCGCGCAAATAATTTGTCTTGAATATGGCGGGCAATTCCCGCAAGACCCCGACCTGTTACAACAACTACCCGGCATAGGTCGATCAACCGCCGCAGCGATACTGGCCCAGGCCTTTGCACAACGCCACGCCATACTCGACGGGAATGTCAAACGTGTACTTTGCCGTTATCACGGTATTCATGGCTGGCCAGGTGAGCGCAAGGTGCAGGACCTGCTGTGGCAATTCGCTGAACAACACACGCCGGCCACTCACGTTGTTGACTACACCCAGGCCATCATGGATATGGGTGCGACGCTGTGCACTCGCACCCGACCACGTTGTGTCGACTGCCCGGTGAACCATGATTGTTATGCCCACAACCAGAACTGTGTCAGCCAGTTACCCACTGGCAAGCCACGACAATCCATTCCGGTACGGTCCACGCGTATGCTGGTATTACGTGATGCCCAGGGCCGGGTATTACTGGAAAAGCGACCGCCATCCGGTATCTGGGGAGGGCTATGGAGCCTGCCTGAAACATCTGAAGAATCAGACTTGCAGACCGATTGCCAGCAACGCTGGGGCCTAACCATTGAGGCGATACATGCTGGCATCCCTTTTCGTCACACCTTCAGCCACTATCACCTGGATATCACCCCGTTATACCTGCAAGTGAAAAACCCCGGTTTCTGTGTGATGGAAGAAGACAGGTGGCTCTGGTATAACAACGCCCTGTCTGATCGACCCGGATTACCGGCACCGGTCACAGTGATATTGAATCAATTATCCGAACTGGACGGTTTATAACGACCGGTTCGCCCCTCTCCCTGACACTCTCCCTGTGGGAATGAGGGAGAGTTAGCCTTTTTTAACTTAATGCTGGAGGAATCAACATGACGCGTACCGTGCAAT
>JACPVK010000326.1 GCA_016191795.1 Gammaproteobacteria bacterium | reverse complement strand
GTCCAGTGACACCAGATCCGTCAGTTTTTGTTTCAGGTTTTCATAATCAACATGAGCACCGACTTCTGCCGGCAAATCATCCGGCAGAGCCTGCAGAAATCCAACGTAATAGGCGCTTTTCATTTTGGCTTTGGCCCACAGGCTGTGGCGCATTTCATCGCTGATCAATCCCGGCTGCAAGGCGGCACGCACGCTGTCAATCATCGCCAATGCATCTTCCTCGAAGGGTAAATTTTCCACCAGAAAAGCCGCCAGTATCGGTCCCATTTCACCGGACACCACCGCCGGTTTTTCCAGCATGCGGCGTGCATTCTCCGCAGTGGGCATACACCACCAGGCTCGACGCGCCAGCTCATCACTCAAGCCCGCTGCATGCACCACGGCAACAACCGCTTCTTCTTCACCCAGCAATAATAATTGTTCGAGGCTGTCATCTTTCGCCTGACCCATGCGCGTCCAGCGTTTCAAATACACCGGATAACCGCCAGGCGAACCCAATGAGTGCGAAGAAAATAACGCCTTGACGTTGCGAACATATTGATCGGGCCGGCAATTGGCATTCAATGACACTTTGGCTTCACCACGTTGTGTGAGTGCATGCACCGTCATACGCGATTCATCGATGCGCACCGCCTGCAAACCCTGGCGCAACAACACATTCAAACGCAGACTGTCTTCGGAGGAGAGATCCATAATTTCACACTAAAGATTTAGACACAGGGACGCGGAGACACAGAGCTGTTATTTATATTTCTCTGTGCCTCCGCGTCTCTGTGTCGAAAAATTTTCAATTTAATTGCACCCGCTGACCCCAGGGCACCGGTGTTTTGCCTTTTACCAGCCAGATCACCGGAAACGCCGGTTCTATTTTAGGAAATTTTCCTTGCGCATCGGTGAAATACACCAGCAAATCCGGTTTGCGATCCTGTTGTTCGGCCCAGTCGAACACCGGTACAAAACTGGTGCCTCCACCGCCGGAAAATTTTTTGGGTAATTCAAACGCTTCCCAGGGTTCAAATTGCCAGGGCGCACCTTCTGCCAGTTTTGCATCACAGGCCAGCAAGGTAATGCGTGCGCGCAA
This sequence comes from Gammaproteobacteria bacterium, assembly GCA_016191795.1. Taxonomy (GTDB): domain Bacteria; phylum Pseudomonadota; class Gammaproteobacteria; order SZUA-229; family SZUA-229; genus JACPVK01. The sequence goes on along the minus strand of JACPVK010000326.1, from coordinate 2,587 downwards.
ATGGCTTTTAATGGCATCGATCTCACCAATAAATTCTGCAATTTCATTATTGGAAATCGAGCCGCTGGTATCCAGTGCCACCACCACATCCACCTGTGCACTGCGCAAGGATGGATACACCGCCGGATCACCACGGCGATTTGATGGCCGTGAATACGTGTAATCATCACGCGCCACCATCGATAAATAACGTGCCAGCAACATGCGCCAGGGTAAGCGCGGCTGCAACAAATGATCCACCATGCGCGCCATGGCGCCACCGAGTTTGCCGGCCTGTATCGCCTGTTGCGCGGCACTGGCCATGCGTTGTTGCCATTGCACGGCCAGTGATTCAATTTCCTGTTGCGTTAAAGGCTCAGGCTCGGATGCACCCTGGCCATCGCTATCATTATTTTTTTGCGAATTTTCTTCCCGCGCACCGACAGCATAGGAGCCCTGGCCTTTGGATTCACTACGCTGCTTTTTTTGATTGCCTTCTTTTTGTTTTTGTTCGTCGCCCTTGCCGCCCTCACCTTCACCGTCAGAGTCCGGATTAACATTTTGCTCCAGCTCACGATCCTGATCGTTGTCATTATCCTGTAAACAGGGATAGATTTCTTCCGCACTCAGGCCTTCATATTCGCGCATATAAAGCGCGTCCGGCGTCGGCGTTAAGCCATCCTGTATGAGTATCGGATTAATCGCGAGATCACAGGCCATCTCCCAGCGATGTTTTACACGGTGCGCACGTCGGGCGAAATGCGACAGCGCACAATGCAGGGTTTCATGCGCCAGGGCAAACTGGGTTTGATCCGCACTGAGTGCATCGATGTATTCCGGGTTGTAATACAGAGCCTTGCCGTTACTGAAGGTGGTTTTGCACCAGTCCGGTTTCGCTTCCAGCATCGGCAGGCGCAACACCATCGCACCGAGAAACGGCTTGTCGAGTATGAGTTTGGTACGCGCCGTAGCGAGTTTTTTTTCGAGATCTTCTGACATAAATTGTTTTGACACAGAGACACAGAGGCACAGAGGTTTTCTGTTTCGCTGTAATAAAATTGTTACTCTGCGTCTCTGTTCCTCTGTGTCAAATTTTTCTCAATAAATCATTAAATCGGCAATGCTATCCGCCCAGTCGGTAAACTCCGGCACATCGAACAGTGTTTCACCGATGGCGCGATGCATATCCGATACCAGCATCACGCCCATTTCTTTTTGACGGAATTTGCGGGCGAAATTCAGGATATGTCCCATCACCGTAATCGCGTCGTCGGTTCCCTTGACCTGAATGGCACGGCCAACCAGGGCGGATGCCACGGCGTATTGCAGATCAATTTCTTTGGGCGCAGCAATATCATCACCGCGCAAAATTGCATCCAGATCCGGCATTTGATCCAGGCTTTGAATAAACGCATTCAATTCAATGCCCGCTGCCGGACCCACGCAGGCCTGCAAGGCACCGAGAAATAATTCCGGATGATCTTCAAATTTGTGCAGGGCGTTGTGGGCGAATTCCCAGGAACGCGGTGACGGGAATGCCACCGGATTATGTGCCGGATCAAATTCAAATAATAAATCCGGACGAAAACGTAAAAACGCGATGATGCGATCGTTAATGCCGCGCTGCCAGGCCCAGGCCACCCAGTCATCCAGATTCACATCGACTTCGTAATGCGAAAACCGGTTCGCCAGCGGAGCCGGCATGGTGTAAGTCACACCGCGATCGCCCTGACGATTACCGGCCGCAAAAATCGCCCAGCCTTCCGGCACCTGATAATTTCCCAGACGACGATCAAGAATTAATTGATAAGCCGCGGCGGACACACTTGGCGGTGCCGAGGTGATTTCATCCAGAAATAAAATACCCTGCAGGCCATGACGTCTGGCATCGGGCAACATGGCTGGCACCGCCCACTCAACCAGTTCATTCACCCGAAACGGTATGCCGCGTAAATCCGAGGGCTCCATTTGCGACAGGCGAATATCGATTACCGGTGCCGCATGTTTAGCGGCAATCTGCGCCACCATTTGTGATTTACCAACACCTGGCGGGCCCCAGAGCATAACGGGAATATGATGACCGGATTCGGTGCTGGCAAATTCACGATCCAGCACGGTAAGTAATTTGGCAGGACGCATAGTTCTCCTGAAAAGGGGGGGAAATGAGCGGGCGATGCCCGCGATTATCGATATAAAGATTAACGCAAATGCACGCAAATAAAAGCGGAATAATGTTAAGAAGGTGTGTGTTTTTTGTGGGTCGGCCTTTAGGCTGACGCTTTCGTGCATTGAATGAACAACAGCGTCAGCCTAAAGGCCGACCCACAAGAGTGCACAGTCAAAATCATTCATTCGCTTTTATTTGCGTTCATTTGCGTTTATTTGCGGACTTAATCTTTAATCAAACAGGTCGCGGGCATGGCCCGCTCCTACAATAAGGCTGGGACATAGTTAGTCCGCAAATGAACGCAAATAAGCGTAAATGGGAAAAAGAAAATGCTGTTGATCCCCATGTTCTGCAGAGGGATCCGGGACTGATTAAACAGGCCCTCTAACGCGGAGAATGGAAGCGAAAAAAAACAGCTTTTATTTGCGTTTATTTGCGTTT
>JACPVK010000325.1 GCA_016191795.1 Gammaproteobacteria bacterium | reverse complement strand
TATGGTAGAACACTCACGCAAGCACGCCATCTTGATTGATGCAAAACTGGATAACCGGATTAAAATCATTTTAGACGAGGTGCCATTGTTTGAGGGAGTAGAGACCTCGCTTAGAGATTACATGTCGCAAAAGGGGTTGACCGGTTCCAGGCCTGGTGACTGGAATAATATAAAAGCAGCGGAAAGATGGTGTCCTGAAATCAAAACCCTGCGCAATAAACATTTGCACATGTCCAGCGCGTTCAATGTTCCAGTGATGGACCCAGGATTTACCCCCCGATTTGAAGGTAATCTGCGCAGGAGGTTTTATTATGATGGCTAAAGGCTGGTGGATAATGGGTTTACTCGGTTTAATTAACTTCTTCACTGGATGTGGTTCAACAGATATGAATAAAGATGCAAAACAAGTCACTAACTTCAAATGGTATGCGGTAGCTACAGCCCCTCGCGATTACCCTATGGAAGTGCATCACGGCACCTTTTTTTATAAAGGCATGAACGCGGGTGTGCAAATCCCATCGGGCGGTACCTTGACGACTGGCTGGGGCGAGTCGGCCAGTGCCTATGTGGGTAGTGATGAAGTTCCACCCTTGCCCGACCGGGTAGAAGTCGAGTTTTATTCTTATGTAGAAAGACAAAGTTATCGTGCAGAGTTTGCTTTGCCCTACGACCTGATACTGGCCAAGTTTCAACAGCAGTTGCAGGAAGCGCCCGATAAAAGAAATTACTCGAGCTTTTTGTTGGGTATAGCACCTGGCGGAGCAATATCAGTTTGGTTGAAAGGACCGCGTACTATCGAGATATATTTTGGCCAGGCTCAAAAAATAGAAAAGTCACCTAGTGCTGCCTTTGATCTCCCTTTCAAATCCAAAGACCAAAGTAATGATTATGTGGAGCGTGCCCTTGCCGAAAGCGTAACACCAGAACAGTTAGCCCATATTAAAACCCATGGTGCACCTATTGGTATTTGGGCGCGCTACCGGAATTTATATAAGTGGTCACCCGTGTATAAAGAAGGAAAGCCGGTTACCGACCCTAATATGCCAATTGATTTCTTGAACGGCGAAAGTTATTCGTTACCCACCCGATTTATCGAGGACTTAGCTAATATACCCAAGCCATTACCGCTACATTTACAATTTAGTGCCCAAGCCACAAAAGATGATAATCCTTATTACATCATCGACTTTGAACCTGTTGAATTAATGGAAGCCTTTGAAAAACTCGGCGCGCAGGGCGAAAAAGTGTTTATTGAGTTTGATGCGCAAATTCCAGTAACCAATATGCGAATTCGTATTTACAACGACACTAAACCGAAAGATGCGAAAACCCCTAAAGAATTTATTGAGCTGAAAAAATTTAAAGTTGAACCATAAGTCATTGTATCAAAGGGTCAGGCTCGTTGATTGTCGAGCCTGGCCATGCTGGTTTGCGTGATACAGTTCGTGAAATAGTCAAACACCATGGCTCGATTACCCTCGCATCGTGATCCCCGGTCAGCCCAAGAATGTAAAGCGAAATTAACATTTAAATGTATATTGGGTGTCCATTTAAAGGCTGTATATAATCCGAATTTCTTCACTGATCCGAAATCAAGGGGTCACAAATCAAGCACAAATCAAGGGGTCAGACTCCTTGATATTTTTCCAGCCACCTGCTAGATTCGCCTCAATGGATTAAAGAAAGCAGGGGAATCAGGTCATGGCACGCTTACCACGCTTCGTTATCACCGGTTAGCCGCAGCATGTTATCCAGCGCGGCAATAATCGCCAGAATATTTTTCGTACAGACGAAGACTATCAGTTTTATCTTGAAAAACTGTTCGACGCGTGCAAAAAGCATCAATGCGACATCCATGCATATGTGTTGATGACCAATCATGTGCATTTGCTGGTAACCCCACATGTTCAGGATGGCATCAGTAAAATGATGCAAATGGTAGGGCGATACTATGTGCAATATTTTAATAATTGTTACAAGCGCACCGGCACCTTGTGGGAAGGACGTTATAAAGCCACCTTGATTGACAGCGAACACTATTTATTAACCTGCATGCGCTACATAGAACTTAATCCGGTACGCGCACAAAACATGGCAAAGCATCCAGCAGACTATACGTGGTCAAGTTATGGTTTTAATGCATTGGGAAAAGAAGATGCGCTGGTCACACCGCGGCTGGAATACAAACGTTTAGGTGCAACTGAAAAAGCGCGGCAAACAGCTTATCGCCAGTTATTTCGCACACAATTATCCGAAACGACATTGACTGATTTGCGAGACGCCACAAATAAGGCGTGGGTGCTGGGTAGTGAGGCGTTTAAAGCTAAAATATCAAAGCAAATTGATCGTGCAGTTGAATCCAGTGGCCATGGTGGAGATAGAAAGTCGGAAGAATACTGGGGTGAGTCATGATTTCAAGGAGTCTGACCCCTTGAAGGAGTCTTCGGGTAAATATTCCTTGATAGCGACCAGCATATCGAGGTTTTTGTCGCGGGCAAGATAGGTGATGCCAAAGCCGCCACGGCCTATGACGCTAACGATTTCATACCAATGAAGCAGATAGCCCACAGGCAGCGTATTTGGTTCATTTTGTATAGTCACTTCGCTGCAGTTCCCTAAGTCTTACGAAAAAAATCCAGTGATACAGGTCATTTGCATATATTGGCTCTAGTCTAATCTCCATTCATTGATATTACTTAAATTTAATTCAGGAATAGGGTGTATATAATGAAAATCTGAAATTAATCCCGGTGTAATGATTTACCTCTGTTTTTTCTTGTGCCATATTGATTTAGTAAGTGCAAGATGCAGCACATTATTCAATATTGATTATGGCGTTGTGCTTTTTATAACTGGAACTGCTTAATGCAAGATCACGGCGGCTTATCTTTCCTTGGCGAAATTGTTTTGTTTCTGGTACTGGCCGGTGTCTTGATTCCGTTGCTGGCGCGGTTGCGTGTTAATCAGGTTTTGGGCTTTCTGGTTATCGGGTGTTTGTTTGGGCCATTCGGCCTGGGCAGTCTTGTGACAGATTATAGCTGGCTGTCGCATATTTCTTTTTCGCGTATAGAGGGTGTGCGCATTCTGGCTGAACTCGGTATTGTGTTTCTCATGTTTACCATTGGTCTCGAATTATCAGTTGAACGTTTGATTGCCATGCGGCACTGGGTATTTGGTGTTGGCAGTATGCAGGTGGTGATAACGGGGCTGGTGATTGGTTTGATTGCTTATAGCTTTGGCAATTCAACGGAATCGGCAGTGATACTGGGTATGGTTTTGTCGTTTTCCTCTACGGCGGTGGTCATGCAATTGCTGGTGCAGCGCCGTGAGCTGGGTACACCTATGGGTCGAGGCGTATTTTCTGTGCTGTTGTTACAGGATCTGGCGGTGGTACCCATGATCATTCTGGTTTCGTTGTTGGGCAAGAGTACTGGCGATGCATTTTTGTTTGCGGTGCTGCTTGCCATTGTAAAAGCCGTAGTGGCTATTGGTGGAATTTATTTGCTGGGCCGTCGGGCTATTCGTCCGCTGTTTCATCATTTGGGTATAGGCGGGCAGACCGATACGTTTATGGCCTTAACATTACTTGCCATATTGGGTATTGCAGCCTTAACAGCGGTTGCCGGTTTATCCATGGCCCTGGGTGCGTTTCTTGCCGGTTTGTTATTGGCTGAAACCGAATACCGTCATGAAGTGGAAGTGACTATCGAACCATTTAAAGGTTTGTTAATGGGTTTATTTTTTATGTCAGTTGGCATGAATGTAGACCCGGCTGCGTTTATAGATGAACCCATCTGGTTGCCATTGTCGGTGATTGGTTTGATTTTAATTAAATCTGTTATTGCCGCGCTCAGTTTGCGTATCGGTGGTTTACCGTTATCTACGTCTGTTGAAGGTGGATTATTGTTGGGGCAGGGTGGTGAATTCGCATTTATCGTTGTGGCTGCCGCGATTACCGGCCAGTTAATTGATTATGAAATCGGCCAGTTCATGTTGCTGGTGGTGGGTTGCAGCATGATCGTGACACCCTTGCTGTCAAAACTGGGCAGTTATTTACAATTAATAATTGAACAACGCTGGCCTTCGGTAAAACACGATGAGCCCGATTGGCCGGCAGATATTAGCGGTCATGTGGTGATTGCCGCTTTTGGCCGCGTGGGACAACTGGTGGCATCGGTACTTGATGTGCAACAGGTGATGGCTGTTATTGTGGAACAGGATACACGGCTGGTGCGCCGCTGGTTTGGACATCGTTACATTGTAACCGGCGATGCAAGCCGGCCAGAATTATTGCGCAAGTTACATATTGATACGGCGGCTGCGGTGATTATTACCATGGATCATACAGCCGCGGCATTGCGTACTGTTCATGCTATTCGAAAAGACTATCCCAATGTGCCTATTGTAGCGCGTGCGCGTGACGAGTCGCATGCAGTGAGCTTACGTGATATGGGTGCCACACTGGTGGTACCGGAAACACTGGAGTCAGGATTGCAATTGTCCGGCTTTGCTTTATCAGCTTTGGGTGTATCAGAAGAAACTACCATGCAAATTCTGGAAAAGCGGCGTGAAGAGCGTATTGCTATGTTTAGAAGCTAACAGGCTCCAGCATGGTCATCTCGCGCACGTAGGGCGTAACAAGCGCAGCGCATTACGCCGAATTTATATACATGCGGCGCAAATTTTATTTACTTAAATAGCTTCGTATTTGCATCTTAATTTGTTTTAGGTGGCCAGAACTTGTAGGGCGTAATAGTGAAACGTATTACGCCGAATTGAAGTTGCATGCGGCGCAATGCTCGTTGGTTATTGCGCCCTACGTGTGATGCCGATGCATTAAGATAACTTGTAGGTGCGCGTTACTACGGACTCCTCGACAACTGCTCCTGCGTTGTTCTACCTCCTGTATCCATACAGTCGTGTCCTTCGCCCTTCGGGCCAGCTTCGCTGTTCAAAATCGCTCCGGGCGATTTTGTCAGGGTCACAATCATGATAGAAGTTTTATCGTTACAGGGTGGTGCCCCGCCATTTGATGGGTTACGCTGCGCTTCACCCATCCTACTACGGCGCAAATTTCCTCTTTTCAAATAGACTTTGGTTTGCACCTTAATTTGTTTTAGGTTGCCAGTTGTGTGTTTCACTCTGGCAGTGTTTGCACCAGGCATAAAATGCATCGTACATCACCATGCCATGACGCAACATTTCGTGATCATCGGCAAAGCATTGTGACAAACCTAATGACAGGGCATACAGGCCGTGTGCCTGCGGTGCCAGCTCCAGCCTGGCAGTATCGGCACCTCGCACAATAACAGCCAGCTGCTGTAATGCCGGGTCGTTGCCTAAAGCATATTTTTTTATGAACGCATCAAAACTGCACAACTCGCCAACGTGTGTCATTTCCACACCGGGTATGTCGTAAGGTGTGGCGCCAGTTGCTTTGGCCACAGGCAATACATCAGCTGCCGGCACATACAAAAACTCGGCGTCTTTATCAATAAACCTGGCAATCAGCCAGGGGCAGGCTATGCGATCAATCTTTGGGCGTTCACGAGTTATCCATTTCATAATTGTCTCCGCGTTGTATGTGTAAGCATTGTCACACAGGGCAAGCCACAAAAGCAGGCAACACTTCAAGGCTACGCTTTTTCAAAAACTATCGGCTTCTGATTCAAGATACATGAGTGATGCATTGCGTCCAGCCAGCTCTGAGTAATTGGCCAGGTTTTTCCACCTGGATGAATCGAAACCCGAAATGGCCGTGTTGGCATCTACGCCATTATTCACAGCGTCATCCATGTGGGTTTTAAGTGCCGTGAGATAGGCATAAGTGGGATGTTCAAATGCAGCAAGAGGAGATGCCGGACCGTGTCCGGGTACAAATAATTTGGCAGGCAGTGTGCGTAGTTTTTCATACGCGGTAATCCAGCCGCCTACGTTGCTGACATTGAGTACCGCCAACAACCTGCCGCTGTATAGAATATCGCCGGCGAAAACAGTTTGGTCCGGTTTAACATCCACTACCAGGCTGCCGCGTGTATGGGCGTGTCCAAAATGTGTCACAACAATGTTGACGTCACCGCCCAGCGCCAAAGTGGTGGATTCGTTCGATTTAAGCAAGCGATCGGGCGCAGCGGGTGGTTTGATTGTGCCTGCTTTTAACCCCAGTGTGTTGATGATATTGTGTGCAAATTGCGCACCTTCGTTGTCCATGCGCGCAGCGGCTTCAAGAGACGTGATAATCCCGGCGCCGGCGGTTTTGAAAATATCGTTACCAAAATAGCGATGCGGTTGTGAGTTGGTGTTAATGACGTAACGTACCGGTAATGATGTGATATGGCGAATTTGTATCAGCATTTCCCTGGCCATTTCTGGCGTATAACCGCTATCAATAATCGCTACCGCTTCTTTACCCACGACAAATCCCATGTTCATTCTAAAACCATGGTTGGCTTTGCTGGGGGCCTCATAAGGTCCAATCCAGGCCCAGGCGTGTTCGGAAACTTTTGCAGGCTTGGGTAACCAGTTGGCAGCAAATGCCGGTGTAATAAATAACATGAGAGCGATAGTTATTAAATAATGTGTTCTCTGTTTCATCGAATTACCTCTGAGGCTTAGAAATAGTTTTAGTTTACAGGTAAAAGCGTTGTCCTTTAGGCTGACGCTTTTATTTTACTGCTTTGTCAGAAAAAAGCGTTGCCCTGAAGGGCAACCCACAACAGCAGGGCAGCTACAATGGCTGGCACTTTTACTCTGCTGTTGTGGATAGGCCTTTAGGTTAACGCTTTTTTCACAGTTTAATAAAATAAGTAGCCCTGAAGCACAACCTACAATAACAGGGAAGCTACAACAGCTGGCACTTTTATTCTGCTGTTGTGGGTCGGCCTTTAGGCTGACGCTTTTTAATTCATTCCAGCCATATGCTATCCCAGTGCGGATAGCTACCAATATTATCCACCAATCTGGCGCGCAAAGGATTAGCCACAATGTAACGTGATATGGCCACTCTGTCTTCTTCCATGCGCAAAGCGTGGTCGTGATATCCGTTTTGCCAGAAGGCACCACCCAGGTTTAACAACTTGTTGATTGAATATGCGCTACGTCCTTTGAGGGTATTCATGATGTCAGGCAATGATTGGTGATTGCTAAGTGATATTAAGCCATGAAGATGATTTGGCATGATGACCCATGTTAGCCAGGTTGCCATGTTTTCAAATTCCAGTCGTTTCATTTCATGAATTAGTAAACGTGCAGCATATAAATGTCTAAATACCGGTCTACGTTGATGTGTGACGGTTGTTATTAAATATTCTTGTCCCGTTTCAGAGTAACGTCCTTTGAGTAAATCATTGTATGTCATGGATGCATCCTTGCCTGTTGTTTCTAAAAGCGTTGCCCTGAAGGGCAACCCACAAAACTTGTACCCAAATATTACCTATAGAAGATGATGAATCGCAATCGCTACTGTAGTTTGGTTTTCTTTCGTGGGTCGGCCTTTAGGCTGACGCTTTTGATATTTCTTATACTATCGGAGTAAAAGCGTTGCCCTAAAGGGCAACCCACAAAAGCAGGCAAACTACAATATACCGGCAAGTTCCTCCATTTTTAACAATGCAGATCGGGTAATTACCTCGCAATAACCGCACCACCCGCCGCTTTCCAGCCTTCAATGCCGCCTTCAATAAAACAGGCTTTTAAACCTTTGGCTTGCAGTGCGTCGACGACGCTGTTGGATACACTGCCGCCGCGTACACAATACAGAACAATATCTTTATCTTTGGGCAGTTTGTCGGCCCATGAAGAAATTTGTTCCGGATTTTTCCATTGCGCGTTGGCGAGTTGTTCTTTTGATGTGGCCAGATCGGATTCACGGCGTACATCCAGAATGAGTTTGTTGCTGATTTGGGTTTTAAGTTGTTCGGGTTTAATGGTGCGATTCATTTTCAGGCTCCGGTTTTATTGAAGGTGGCTTCGGCAGCGGACCAGGATATATTTTGCATAAATGCATCCACATAGGCGGCCGCTTTAGCGCCGAAGTCCATGTGGTAGCTGTGCTCGTACATGTCCAGCGCCAGCAGTGGTGCGGCGCCGGGCAGGTTGTGCGCATGATCAGCTGCCCATGCATTAACTAATCTGTTACGGCGCGCACTCCAGGTTAATAGGGTCCAGCCCGAGCCGCCACCCTGTGCCTTGCCCATGGCAACAAATTCGTTACGCCATGCATTCATGCTGCCAAAGTCGCGTTCGATGGCGGCTTTAAGTTTGCCTTTGGGATCACCACCGCTGCCGCCTAGTGAATCAAAATAAACTTCATGCAAAATCATGGAGCCGCTGGCAATTAATTCTTCGCGCTTCAAACCGTTAATAATAAAAATCGGTGTGTTCGCCCAATCGAGTTCGGCCAGATTTTTTTCAATGGCATTGAGTCGTTTTACAGCGCCGCTGTAATTATTTTCCCAATGACTCACAATCAGTTTTTCTGACAGGCCGTTTAATCCTGAAGGATTGCATGACAGCGGTTTAATTTCGTATGACATGGTGTTCTCCTTAAACGATGTAGGCGTAAGTCAGACCAATCAGCGCACACACGCCAATCACTTTCATAATGTCGGCTTTGTATTTCCACAAAGCAACAAAGCTGGCGATAGCAACCACAACGGGTAACCATTCAAAGTTGCCACTGAAAGGTGCGTCAGCGGATGCGTTGGGCCAGAAGGTGTGCCAGGCAAAAAACACGGCGAGGTTTATGATGACACCGACCACAGCTGCGGTAATGCCGGTTAGTGGTGCGGTGTATTTCAGTTCACCACGCGTGGCTTCTACCACCGGGCCGCCGGCCAGAATAAATAAAAACGATGGCAGGAAGGTGAAGAAAGTGGCCACAGTCGCACCGGCAATACCGGCGGTATAGGGATTGGCAAAAACATCTTTGGATACACCGCCCATATAACCTACCCAGGTCACAATCATAATCAGTGGCCCGGGCGTGGTTTCACCCAGTGCCAGACCGTCAATCATTTGCGGGCCGGTTAACCAGCTGTAATGTTCTACAGCGCCCTGGTAAACATAAGGCAACACGGCATAGGCGCCACCAATAGTGAGAAACGCAGCCTTGGTGAAAAACTCGCCCATGAGTAACAATGTTTGTTCGCCACTGATGGCATACATGGCGCCGGCCCAGACGGCGATGAAGGCGGTGAGCTTAAGTGACAGTTTTCGCCATGAGAATTTGGCATGAGCCGGCGGCGGGGTATCGTCATCGATGAGCGCCGGACTGTAGGCTTTTTTGCTGGCGCCGTGGCCACCACCGCCTTTGAATGTTTCGGGTAAAAATTTTCCACCTATGGCACCGAGCACGGCTACGGCCAATACGATCCATGGGAAACCGATCTTGAAGAAAAAGATTCCGATAAAGGCCAGAGCGGCCATGGCGTATAACACGTAGTTATTCAGTGCGCGTGAACCAATACGCCAGGCGGCGAATAACACCACGGCTACCACCGCCGGTTTAATGCCATAGAAAATTCCCTGCACCAGCGTGAGATCACCATAGGCGAGATACACCGCCGCCAATGCCGAGAGCAACACAAACGCTGGCAGAAAAAACAACACGCCGGCAATGATGGCGCCGACTACGCCGTGCATCAGCCAGCTGATGTAAATGGCGAGCTGAATGGCTTCGGGCCCAGGCAATAACATGCAGTAATTTAAGGCATGTAAAAACCGGTGCTCGGAAATCCAGCGACGTTTTTCCACCAGTTCCTGGTGCATGATGGATATTTGTCCGGCCGGGCCGCCGAAGCTGATAAAGCCAAGCTTCAGCCAGTATTTGGTGGCTTCCCACAAGCTGGGTTGCTCGGGGCGTGTAAGGGTTTCACTCATGAGGGGTCTCCTGTTTGGAAGGCAAGATACATATCGTTGAATACCTGTTCGGCCGCAGCCAGCAGGGCGTCGTCATTACTTATACGGTTGCACATGCCTTGTAATAATCGCTCCAGTCCGGCCGCTTCCGGTACCGCTAAACCACCAACATCTAATGCATGAATTATGTTTGATAACTCTTTGATTGATAAATCGTTGTGAAGGCCAAAACTGTGCGCCAATGTCTCGAATGTGACGAGTGTGCCGGTGCCGGTTTCAACATGGGTGAAGCGCGCGTTATCAAAGTCAAAACCCAGGGCATCGGCCGGGCAATGTGCTGGCGTGTCCAGCCAGATGAAGCTGGCATGCGGGTCGATAAACCGGCGAATCAACCAGGCCGAGGCAAGGCGGTCGACCCACGGGCGTTTGCGAGTGGCCCAGCGTTTAGACTGGAATTGTGCGGCGTCGAGTAACGGAATGGCGCCGGGCTGTGAGCCGGGCTCATCGGGTGATAATCGGGTGTTGATGCGTTGATCCAGCGTATCCAGCAATGCCATGGTTTGGCGTTGCGTTTCACCGGGGAAAAAGTCTATGGCCACCAGCGCGTTAAAAGCCTGGCGAAATTTACGTGCCTGCCGGGTCTGCTCGGTTATATCCAGGCGGTGATCCAGTTGCAGTAATTCCTGCGCCAGTTGTTGATAGTCGTCGTCGCGATTGAATAACTCGGCAAAGGGGTAGTCGTCCACCACCTGCAGGCAATAAGCCGTGCCTTCGGCGGCGCTGACATCCTGTTCGACTTTGTTAAATAACTCGCTGTGTGCAGCGGTATTGGGTAATAAATACACACCATCACGCAACACCGCAGCACCACTGGCTTTGAGTGTGCGCCAGGCGCGCATGCGTGCCGTGGCGTTTTGAGTGGGCAGGGTGATGATGAGTAGTAACCATTTCATGGGTGTAGAGATTACTACAAAAATAATTCGGTGGGAGAGTATTTTACCGGGGGCTGGTTGCGTGTATTGAGACGGGTGTACTGGGGGGATGTGTA
>JACPVK010000314.1 GCA_016191795.1 Gammaproteobacteria bacterium | reverse complement strand
GAAGCCATGGATGATGATAACTGGGCAGAATGGTGTTTTGAGTTTGGCTACAACATAAATGATAAATTAAACGGGGTCATGTTACCCAACACCATGGCCCTCGCGTGCCAGTTACATGTGCCATTGCACAGAAGTAATCATAGTAATGGTCAGGCCGAGGGCGCTGCCTATCCTAAAACCGTTAAATCAAAACTCGATCCGATTGCCAACGATATAAAATCAGGCAAATATTGTTCCAATCCGGATGCGCTGGTGAACGAGTTAAACGATCTCAGCGAATTCATTCTTAAAAAAGTCGATCAATTTAAATGGACCTTAACCAAAGATGGCAAGGACTATAAGGCGGGCGGTAATGGTTGTGCCGGTGTTTCCAGTCTTACCGACAAACCTGCTTGTGCCTGCCCCAAAAACCGGTCTCATGGCTTGTCTAAAATTAAGGGTACACCACTACCCCGAAGCATGCTGCCCCTGAAGATAGGAAAATAAAATGCAACAAGATGATTATTATGTGATGGAATCAGAAAATAACGATGACTACCCTTTATTTGCCTGGGATCAAACCAGCGAAGACATTATCAAGGGTATGCCGGTTAATTCCGTTGCGCCACGCAGGGTGCGTTTGAGCGATCCGCTGTCACCCGGTTACAAACTGGTTGATTACCATGTTATGCCGGAGCCGGTCTTATCTACCCGCTTTAAAAATGTCATTGCCATGCTTAATATTCCGGGTATTCAGTTGTTGCCGCTTATCCTGAATTTACCCAAACCAAAAGCTCCGCTTGCCGATGCATACTGGTTATTGCATGCAGGTAATGCCATATCGTGTCTTGATAAAGTTAATTCAGATGTCGAATATTCAAAAAGTGGTAACACCATTTTTGGTATAGACAAACTGGTTATTGATGAAAAGATATTGGGAGGCATGCCACTGGAAAAAAGACTGTTGTTCGTACTTGCCGAAAATACTTCGGTTTACCTGTTGCATAAATCCGTCGTTGAGACCATTCAGGGTAGTCACTTTACAGGCTGCCGCTTTTTTAAGGTGTCGGAATGGAACAGTGATGTGGCATTCGATTAAACACGGTGTATCACTCGCCGGCTTCAGGCAGCGTGACTGGCAGGGTGGCAGGCTTTTTTACCCGCGCGTTAATAGAGTAAGGTGCTGACATGAGATCGAACAACGAACAACAGCTCAAAGTAATCAAACGAAAAATTTTTCGGTTACAGCTATTTGGCGCACCCGGTGCGATTATTCTGGGATTGGGGCTCTACAGCTTATTTGGCGCCAATGGCCAGGCATTTCATCCTGCTTTGAATAATAGTAATGTCGTGTTCAGCCTGCTGGCTGCGGGTATTACCATCGAGATCTGGCAATTTCTGCAATTGCTGCCTTTGTTAAAGGAGCAGGCCAAACTCATTAACTCAAAGAATGTCTAGGCAACCTCTGAGAATTCTTCACCGCCCGAGAAAGCCAATGCGATCCATTCGCTTAAACAGCTGGCTATTCGAAATTATGACGACCTGGATTTTGCTCAGTGTGTTATTGATGATTTCGGTATCAAATAATCAGTGCTAAGCCGGATATTTCATCAAATTGATTGCAACAAAAGCGTTCGCCTGAAGGCGAACCTACAAAAGCAGCAATCTTCCTGTAGGTTGGTCTTCAGGCCAACGCTTTTTTCAGTGATATAGTTTGTTGTCCTGTTCTGGCAAACAACTTTTATAACATTTGCGCTTCTATTTGCGTTTATTTGCGTTAAGTCTTTTCTTTTTGATGAAATATTCAGGCTAACTGGTTTATGCCGGGCGCTTCTGTTTTAAGTGAATGATTATCCTAAAGCAGAAGTGCTTCTCTCATTGATGAATGATGTGCTGCCGTGAGGGGCTGGCCGGCAACTTTGCGACAAGATGTTCCTTAAGTTTTACGCCACCAATCTGCAATAATTTTTCCCACCGCCGGATTCACCAGGTAACCATATGATCGATGGCAATTAAGCCCTTCTTCGTTACGGTAAAAATTATAAATATCCTTGCAGTGATCATGAATGTCTTCAACGATACCCAGTTCGATCATTTGCGCATACTCTTCATGAAATAATTTATTGAGTGATGTGATATCGCCAACCGATGACAGGTTTTCCCAGTGTTTAATATTGGTGGGGTATTTACTTGTACCGGTATTGTAGGCACCAAGCAAACGGTGCCGAACATAGTCCATACCCAGCGGGCTGCCCAGGGTGAGAAACATATCGATCTTTCCCGGCAGTTTTTCTTCGTGTGATAACTCCCAGAGTGTGTCATAGGCAATCACACTGCCGAGGCTGTGGCCGATGAGCAAAATGCGCGTGTCGGATTTCAGTAACGGGCGAAGTTGTTGCTTTAGCATTTCTCGTATGTCATCGGCGACGTTATGTCGGTTCTGGAAGTAGCGGGTCAGTTCCAGGGCCGTTTGCCGCACGATATCCGGCATGATGTTAATCAGATAGGGGACATAGTCTGTCAGCATGTACAGGAAGCGGGACAGCTTCTTATGCCAGTGCTGGGCCTGACGCATGTCATCACGGGTGGGCCCGTGTGTGTTCATTAAAACATCGATCCATGGCAGGTCGATACTGATGTCTTTTGTTTCGTTGTAGAACAGCCGGTTCCAGGCAAGAATGCTGAAATCTTCCTTGTGCTGGATCAGGTCATCAACCGCCTCGGGTTCTGCACGTCGCACGCCTTCTATCAGGGTGCGCCATAGTAAATCCAGGTGTTGTTGTTCAGGGGGCTTGGGGTTTTTGCCCGGTACAAAAATTATATGTCGCTTGATATTCATCACGCCGAGGCGAATCCTGTGCTGTTAATCTGCCATTTTGTAGTAAAACGAGTGCATGCTGCTAATATAAATACGTTATCAGTTTTTTTATTAAAAGGCTGATCTACGTTAACATAAATTCATGCTTCCAGGATGAAGATGCCCTGTTGCAGAGGCTTCGAGGCGACACTGAATACATAATGTTGCGTTATCAACGATTTGTCAGGAAAGATTATTATGACTGGTTCATTTAAAGTGCTCATTCTGGGTTATGGCGAAATGGGCCATGCCATGGAATCTCTGCTGGCTGATCATCATCAGCTTTTTATCTGGGATAAATTCCCTCCCGCCGGTTTAAAGCCGGTGGTGCTTCAGGACTGTGTGCCCGAGGCCGATATCATTCTATGTTGCCTGCCGGTTAATCCCCACCGCGAAGTCCTTGAACCGATTAAGCCATTACTGTCCGAACATACCATCTGTGTGAGCATCGCCAAAGGCCTGGATGAAAATGGCCAGACAGCCGCCCAGATATTCAAGCAGGTATTGCAGGATCAACCGCATGCACTGCTGTACGGACCGATGATAGCGGAAGAAATTCGTGCCGGCCGATATGCCTTTGGGCAAGTGGGGTGTAGAACCAATGAAGTTTATCAGCGAATTCGCCGCTTATTTTCCAATACAAAATTGTATACCGAACAAAGCAGTGATATTGCCGGTATCAGCTGGTCGGTCATCTTAAAAAATGTTTATGGCATGGTGTTTGGTATGGCCGATGAATTGCAAATGGGGGATAACATGCGCGGTTTTTTAATGGTGGCGGCATTACACGAACTGGAAAAAATCGTCATCAATATGGGCGGTAAAACCGCCAGCCCGTTCCATCTTGCCGGGCTGGGAGATCTGGTGGCCACGGCTACCAGTGAAAACTCGCATCATCATGAACTGGGCAGAAAGCTGGCGCGCGGTGAAACCAGAAATATTACCGGCGAGGGTGTGCATACCTTGCAAATGATAGAAAAGCATCAATTACTGAATACGACGATGTATCCGCTGTTTGAGCTGATTCAACAAATCGTTAAGCAACCGGTGCAGGTTGCGCAGAAAATGGATGCGTTTATACAACAGCGCTACGAATAAGCAGCACGCACAGAGATGTTTATCGTGATAAGGCTGACTCTGTGTTCGCTGCGCCTCTGTGGCTGATTCCTGCATTTAAGAAAGTGTGCATTCGGCTCCGATACCAGGCTAGTCATCAATCAAAAAATCCGGTGGTAACATTGGCAATGCCCTGGCCTGCACATTCATGGTTACTGCCGCCACGGCTTTCGGCACCAGCACCAGTCCATTTTGTAGGTGCGCCTTCTGGCGCACAACTCAACCGGATAACGCTCCATATTCTCTTGTGCGCCTGAAGGCGCAACGACATAGTCGTTATTATCAACGTAGTTAATTTCTTTTAAATTAGTGCTCACCCTTGGTACGCATTAATCCCGCCAGCCTGTTGCCCTGCTTTTGTGGCCCGCCTCGAGGAAATATGTCATGCAAATAGGTATTGCAGGCACGTTCGCAATCCCATAAGGGTTTGAAATTCTTGATGACATCACGCACCGATGCCTGGCGGTTATGTTTTTCATAAAAACTGCGCAGAAAACGAATCACTTCCCAGTGTGCATTGTTGAGAGACAGACCTTCTGCCGCCGCTTGCGCACGCACAAAACCTTCTGACCAGTCTCCCAGATTAACCAGATAACCCTCACTGTCGGTTAATACTTCGCGATTATTCACTTGCAGTGTTCTGGTTTGCATATTGTTATAGGCGGTGCTGCCACCGGCGCCACCATCGGGCGCGCCTTCCTCGATGACCGAGGATGTAGACACCAGCGACCACAACTCTATGTGCACATCGTCTTCAATATATCCCTGATAACGCATGGCGCCTTCAACCATGATTTTGCCGCTGAGCGGTGAAAGTTTCGGGAACTCGGCAATGCCTTCGCGATTACTTGCCATGTGTATCGGATGTTCCGGATCGGTATCAGGCACTATGGCCACATCCATGCGCTTTAAAGGCTCGTTGGTAAATTTCATGGTGAGATGCACGCGGATCATATTTTCCTCACAACAGATATTTTAAATAATTCTGAATAT
>JACPVK010000313.1 GCA_016191795.1 Gammaproteobacteria bacterium | reverse complement strand
AATCAAAATATAAGTCTTCACCAGCCTTCATCTGGCTGCCATGTATTTCCAGTGCCTGCAGGGTGGCATTGCGTTTAACATCCAGTGTGCGCAACAGTTTTGGTGGTTGTGGCGGTTCATATAAAAAACAGCGAATGTTTTCGTCTCTGATTTGTTGTTGCAGGGCGCGTACATGGCGAGCGCCGGGTGCATGTTCTGCACCGCTGGTGACAGCTATGCCATGATCGAGTCCGTAATCACGTTCAAAGTATTGCAGCGCATCATGAAATTGCAAGAAAGGACGATGGCGAATCGGCAATAATTGTTGAGTAAGTTGCCTGTGTAACTGATCCAGCCGCTGAATCTGATGGTCCCGGTTGATCATGTACTGGCTGGTATTGGCCGGATCCAGTTTTATCAGTATGTCAGCCAGTTGTTTCACGATAACAATGGCATTAACCGGTGATAACCAGATATGGCCATCGTTATCAGCATGATGATCGGTATGAGATCCGCGCGCCGGTAACAGCGCCAGGCCTGGCAGTTTGTCCAGGGCAATTAGCCGACGTTTGCCCAGGCTGTCGCGCATAGGCAGGATGAAGCTTTCAATATTGTCACTGGTGTAAATAATGATATCGGCGGATTCAAGCAATCGACGCTCCGATGGCCTTAACTGGTAATCATGGGGTGATTGCATGCCATCGAGTAGCAGGACGGGGTGGCTGATGCCTTTAGTCAGTCCGCTAACCAGTGCATGCACCGGTTTTAAGGTGACGAGTAACTTTGGGGTGTCGGCTGAGACTGCATTAATTTCAAGGCTCAAAACACCAAGCAGGAAAAGGCTGCCAAGGAAATGGTATCTCATGCCAGCTTATCTCTTATATATAGTGTCATTGATAGTGAGCCTGTTAGAGTTTGAAAAGATGCAATTGCTCGGGTATACAGACGCTGTGTCATCAATTTTATCTGCCGAATAAACCGGATTCGTGTAATACATCATATATTCTGTGTTATCGTTTGCAGCGAATTTTACACGTTTTCTTTTTTTCACCACACACTGTTTTCCATGGCTGAGCCTGCAACCAACCCGTTGATATCTGCTTCTAAACTTTGTCTGCATCTGGCAGGCAGGGCTGTGCTCGATAATGTTGATGTGCAGGTGCACGCCGGCGAAATTGTGACGCTGGTGGGCCCCAATGGCTCCGGTAAAACCTCACTGCTACGTGTGTTGCTGGGTTTGCAGGCCGCAGACAGTGGCAGCATTCAGCGTCGACCCGGTTTAAAAGTGGGCTACATGCCACAGCGATTGCATGTGGATAGGGTATTACCATTAACCGTGCAACGTTTTTTATTGCTGGCCGGAAATGTGACGGACGATGCATTACAACGAGCCTGCCAGCGCAGTGGTATCGAGCCATTGCTGCAAAAACCCTTGCAGGCTGTTTCCGGTGGGGAATTCCAGCGTGTACTGCTGGCGCGAGCCCTGTTACGTAAACCGGATTTGCTGGTACTGGATGAGCCGGCACAGGGTGTCGATATCAATGGCCAGCAGCAATTGTATAAATTGATTGCGCAAGTTCGTACCGAGCTGGGTTGCGGTGTGTTGATGGTGTCGCATGATTTGCATCTGGTGATGGCGGCAACGGATCATGTGTTATGTCTTAACACACATATTTGTTGCACCGGTCATCCCAGCGCTGTCAGTCGTCACCCGGAATATCTAAAACTGTTTGGCGGTCCACTGGAAGGGCTGGCGGTTTATACCCATCATCACGATCACACTCATGATCTGCATGGTGATGTGGTGCAAGAAGATCATAAACACTGCGGGCACGATCATGATCATGGATGATTTTATTGTTCGTGCTCTCATTGCCGGAATGCTAGTGATGATCATTGCCGCGCCCATGGGTTGCGTAGTGGTGTGGCGACGCATGGCCTATTTTGGTGACACGCTGTCGCATGCTGCATTGCTCGGTACGGCATTGGGTTTGATGCTGCATATAACGCCCTGGCTCGGTGTGCTGGGCATGGGTGTATCGATCAGTCTGTTGCTGGTGATATGGCAACGCAAAACCGATATATCAACCGATACCTTGCTGGGCATACTGGCGCATGCCGGCTTGGCCATAGGCCTGGTTTTACTGGCGGTGTTGCGTGAACAGGGATTACGCGTGGATTTAATGGCGTATTTATTTGGCGATATTCTGGCGGTGAATAATCAGGATTTAATCTGGATGTTCGTGGTTACAATTATTTCAGCACTGGCATTAATGAAGTTGTGGCAATCACTCCTGGCCATAGCCGTGCACGAAGAGCTGGCGCACAGCGAAGGCGTGCCCGTTGAACGCGTACGATTATTTTTTATGCTGTTGATGGTATTGGTGGTGGCCGTAGCCATGAAAATTGTCGGCGTGTTATTGATAACTGCCTTACTCATCATTCCCGCTGCCAGTGCACGCAGGTTTTCAAAATCGCCAGAAGCTATGGCGCTCATGGCCATGCTGATCGGCATGGTCGCAGTGGTGCTTGGTTTGGCGGCATCTATGTTTTGGGATACGCCGGCTGGTCCTT
>JACPVK010000312.1 GCA_016191795.1 Gammaproteobacteria bacterium | reverse complement strand
CGCTGTTGACCTGGGTTTACCCGGCGTATTACCGGTACTCAACAAAGAAGTGGTACGCATGGCCGCCATGTTTGGCCTGGCCACGCATTCCACGGTTGCCAAACGCTCGGTGTTTGCACGTAAAAATTATTTTTATCCGGACCTGCCCAAAGGCTACCAGATTTCACAATTTGAATTACCTGTCGTACACGGCGGCAAACTCACCATTGACCTGGAAGATGGCAGCACTAAAACCATCGGCATCACCCGCGCACATCTGGAAGAAGACGCCGGCAAATCATTGCATGAAGATTTCCACGGCATGACCGGTATTGATTTAAATCGCGCCGGCACACCGCTACTGGAAATTGTTTCCGAACCGGATATGCGTTCCGCCAAAGAAGCTGTCGCCTACATGAAAAAAATTCATGAACTGGTCAGTTATCTGGGTATATGCGATGGCAACATGCAGGAAGGCTCGTTTCGCTGCGACGCCAATGTTTCGATACGACCCAAAGGCCAGAAAGAATTTGGCACCCGCGCTGAATTAAAAAATATTAACTCATTCCGCTTTGTTGAACGCGCCATCAACATTGAAGTTGAACGCCAGATTGGTGTGCTGGAAAGCGGTAAAAAAGTGGTACAGGAAACCCGGCTATACGATGCCGACAGGGATGAAACCCGCTCCATGCGCAGCAAGGAAGAAGCTAACGATTATCGCTATTTTCCGGACCCGGATTTATTACCGGTGGTAATTACCGATGCCTTCATCAACCAGGTACGGGAATCCATGCCGGAATTACCCGATGCCAAACGTGAACGCTTTATTTCGCAATATGCACTGTCGGAATACTATGCCGGCATCATCACCGGCAATCGCGCGCTGGCCGATTATTTTGAAACAACCGCCAAAACCGCGGATGCCAAGCTTGCCGCCAACTGGATTATCGGTGATGTCAGCGCGCGCCTGAACAAAGAAGACAAAAACATCAGCGCTTCACCGGTGAGTGCCACCATGCTCGCCGGCATGATTGCACGTATCAGCGATAACACCCTGTCCGGAAAACTGGCCAAGGAAGTGTTCGACGCCATGTGGAATGGCGAAGGTGATGCCGACAGCATTATTGAAAAACGCGGCCTCAAACAAATTACCGACAGCAGTGCGATTGAATCACTGATCGATGACATTATCGCCGGCAATCCCGGACAGGTTGCTGAATATCGATCCGGCAAGGACAAGCTATTCGGATTTTTTGTCGGCCTGGCCATGAAAGCATCCAAAGGCAAGGCCAATCCGGCACAGCTCAATGACATTCTGAAAAAGAAACTGTCTGCTTAATAACAAAAAACATGACGCAAAGACGCAAAGGCCGCGAAGAAGAAGAATATAAAAAAAGACAGCTAGCCGTTCATGCTTTTTTTGCGAATATTTTTGCTTTGCGCTCTTCGCGTCTTTGCGTCAAGGCTTTTAATAAAACACTTCTCTCCCATGACTGATAACGATCGACTGTTTCGCTTCATCATCGAAAATTCCAACGTTCGGGGTGAAATGGTGCATTTAAATGCCAGCTGGCAAGCTGTGCTGCAGCGCACCGATTATCCACCTGCCGTGCGCACTATTCTTGGTGAAGCGCTGGCGGCCTGCGCACTGCTTGCCGCCACCATCAAGTTTGAAGGCTCGTTAATACTGCAAATTCGTGGTGATGGCCCATTACATTTGCTGGTCGCACAATCCACTGCTGAAGGCACCGTTCGTGGCATTGCGCGCTGGCATGCCGATGTACCTGAAAACGGTTTAAAAAATATTTTTGGCCATGCACAAATTGTCATCACCATTGAGCCACCCAAACATAAAATCGGTGCCGAAGCCTACCAGGGCATCATTGCACTGGAAGGTGAAAAACTCGGTCACGCGATTGAAAATTATTTTCGTCAGTCCGAACAATTAAACACCCGCTTATGGCTGGCGGCTGATGAAACTGCCTGCGGCGGTTTTTTATTACAGGAACTGCCCGGAAAAACCCGCGACACCGATGCCTGGCCGCGCGCCACTCAACTATCGGACACTTTATCCGCTGACGAAATCCTGCATTTACCGGCCACAGAAGTTTTGCACCGGTTATTCCACGAAGAAGACGTACGCCTGTTTGATGCCGAGCCCGTCAGCTTTCGCTGCAACTGCTCGCGCGAACGCATTGATGCCATCTTATTATCCATGGGCACGGAAGAATCCCACCAGATTTTGCAGGAGCAGGGTAAAATTTCGGTTGATTGCGAATTTTGCAACGCGCATTATGAATATGACGCAGTGGATGTTGATGCACTGTTTGCCGGCAATCCGGCACCCGACAATCCACCCACCCGTCACTAGCAACAATTATCAGTATTATTGTTTATACCCACCTTAATCACCGGTGAAAACGATGCACAAGCACACAGACAAGGAGTGGATTGAGCACGCCATAAAACTGGCTGTTGATTCCGTTGCCCGCGGTGGCGGCCCGTTTGGTGCCGTAATTGTTAAAGATGCAAGCATTATTGGACGCGGCAACAATCAGGTAACACTCAATAACGACCCCAGCGCACATGCTGAAATCGTGGCCATTCGTGACGCCTGTAACAGGCTGAAGGATTTTAATCTTGAAGGCTGCACACTCTACACCAGCTGCGAACCCTGCCCGATGTGTCTGGCAGCTATTTACTGGGCAAGAATAAGCCGTGTGGTTTATGCGGCATCCGGTGCTGACGCAGCACAGGCCGGATTTGATGATGCATTTATTGCCAACGAACTGTGTTTACCGCACGAACAGAAAGCGCTCACAATTGAACGTTGTCAGTGCGACAATCATTTGCAATGCTTTAAAGACTGGAACAACAAGACCGACAAAAAAGTTTACTGATGTAATCCTCAGTATTTCAGACACCCGTTCCTGGCCGACAAACACCTTTTGACGCTGAGACACAGAGACACAGAGGGGTTTTAATAATACAAATCTCTGCGGCCTCTGCGTCTCTGTGTCTAATTCTTTTCTGAACTCAATATGGATACAGGTTATTTTAAGTAATTTTCAGGCTAGCCCATCTTCTTGTCGCTGGACATGTTTTCACCATAAAACACTTCTGCCATTTCACGGCGTAAACGCTGGCGAATATTCTCACGCTCTTTATCACTGTAATCAGTTTGCAGGGAACCAAACAGGTAGTTATCAAGATTGAATTCCTTGAGTATCATTTTGGTGTGGAAAATATTTTCCTGATACACATTCACATCAATCATCTGATAACGGTTGCTGGTGTCATCGGCGATAAAATTCTGGATCGAATTGATTTCGTGGTCGATATACAGCTTCTTGCCCTTTACATCGCGGGTAAAACCACGTACCCGGTAATCGAGTATCACAATATCTGACTCAAAGCTGTGAATAAGATAGTTCAAGGCCTTCAGCGGCGAAATACGGCCGCAGGTTGACACATCTATGTCCACACGAAAGGTACTCAGGCCATTCTCGGGGTGCGATTCGGGATAGGTATGCACCGTCAGATGGCTCTTGTCGAGATGCGACACCACTGACTCTTTAAGCGGACCTGGTTCTTCTTCATTGGATATATGCTGGGACTTGATCGGCTCTTCGGAAATCAGCATGGTCACGCTGGCACCCTGCGGATCGTAATCCTGGTGCGCGGTATTCAGGATATTGGCGCCGATAATATTGCTGACGTCGGTCAGAATTTTGGTCAAACGCTCGGCGTTATAGACCTCATCGATATACTCGATGTATTTCTTGCGGTCGGCTGCATTACTGGCATAGGCAATATCATAGATATTAAAGCTCAGGGTTTTGGTGAGGTTATTAAAACCTTGCAGTTTGATCTTGCCTTTGGCCAATGCAGCGATCTCCGATTAGAGTGTCAACAGGGGGTCGAATTGTACGGCATGCAGTGGCTATGGCTCAATCGATAAAAACATTTGCCCTGGCTGCCAGCCACGCATCCTGACCGAAGGCACGGCAAATCACCAGTGGCAAGGCGCAGGATCCAACCGACAACAGCTTGTTATGAAAGTCTTTCAGATCAAAGTCCCCGGCCTGCGACTGCTGCGCCCGCAAGGCGCGAATCAGTGCCCAGCCAGTGGCATAGCCCATGGGAACACCGGGATTCTGGATATACCAGGCCAGGTCGGCCCGGGCTTCATCAACGGAAAATCCCAGCTCACGGCACATACGGTGTACGGCCTCATCCACGCTCAGGCCACGACAATGCAGTTCCACATCGAGCATGACGCGCAACGCCCGCCACAAGCGGTCATGCAGCATCATTAATCGATGCCCGGGCTGGTTGAGATACCCCTGCTCCTGCATCAGATCTTCGCAATACAGGGCCCAGCCCTCATAAAGCGTGGCCGAGGCGTTCAGCAGCCTTGGCAAACTGTTCACCGGGTTTGTATTAGCGGTGACAAATTGCAAATGATGTCCCGGAAAGGCTTCGTGCACACTGGTCAGATCTATCGATACCTGGTTATGCGCCAGCAAGTCACCCTCTGATACAGCAGGGGTCACATAATAATGCCCCAGTTGTTGCGGGTCGTTGTAGCAAGGCTCTTCGTAGGCGGCAAAGGGGATCTCATTTCGCAAATACTCGGGGGTATGCATTACTTTGAGTATCTGGCTGGCTGGCACGCTCACCAGTTGTCTGGTAGACACAAAATCACAGGCCGCTTTCATGCTATGGCGGTAAGCATCGAGTACCGCATCCGGTCCACCACGGGGATAGTCATCACGAATATCCGCCAGGGCCTGCTCGAGGTCATCGTCACCACGCATTTCACGCGTCAACGCCAGCAGCTGCGCCCGCGTTTCATTGAATAGTTTTTCACCCAATGCATGCAACACATCCGGCTCAACATCCAGAAAATGTTTTTCACGTAACAGGCTGCGAAATTCCGCCACGCCACAGGCATAACTGCCGGTGGCAACCGGCGCCAGATCATGTTGCAGAAAGCGAACATAATCATCGAGGGCAACAGCCGCCTGATCACACAGCGGCTGTAATCGCGCCGGGTTCTGAAACTTTTGTGTCATCAGGGGATGTTTGTGCAGGCCACGGAAATAACTGGCACCGGCCTGGGCCTGCACGGCCGCACTGTGCAGCCATTCAACAGGAATTTTTCCCGGTTTTTGCGACAGATAAACGCGCGCGCCTCGCAAATAATCAGGCACCTGCTGCATGCGGTGCTTGAATGCGGAATGTAAATTCTCCACCGGACGAATTAACAACTGATGTATAGCGTTAACCGGCACATAGTCCTGTGGCCGGCTATATCGCCAGTCATGATCCAGTAGCTGGTGCAACTCCCAGGCAGTGGCATTGTAGAGCAGGGAATAATCTATGCGGGCATCGGCATTCAGGGCCGAAAAATCAAATTCATCCAGCGATGACAGCAGTTTTTCATCCAGCGTAATCAGGGCGCCGATTTGATCATCGGAATACGGCCGCAACAAATCCTCATAACCATGCACGCCTGCCTGTACCGCCGTTTCCGGGTGAAATCGAAACCAGGCGGTGTAATAACAGGAGAGCAGCTCGTTAAAGGCCTGCTGCGCATTATTTTCCGACATATCAGGCTTCTATGATTTCAAAATCGTGGGTGATAACCGCAGATTTTCCGAGCATGATCGACACCGAACAATATTTTTCAGCCGAAAGATTGACGGCTTTTTCCACCTGCTTTTCGCTAAGCCCCTTACCCTTGACGATGTAGTGCACATGGATTTTGGTAAACACCTTGGGCACCTCGTCGGCACGTTCGGCCGTCAACTCAAGAATACAATCGGTCACGGGCTGACGGGCGCGTTGCAAAATCATAACCACATCAAAAGCCGTACACCCGCCCATGCCCATCAACACCATTTCCATAGGCCGGGCAGCCAGGTTTCGCCCTCCAACTTCAGGCGCGCCATCCATGACCACAGTGTGACCGCTTTCAGATTCACCAACAAATGTCATGTGATCCAGCCATTTAACCCGTGCTTTCATACGTTTTGCCTTTGAAATCTTTGATTGTTATTCATTATGCTATGATAATCACCCAAACAGATGGTGCAAAGCACCCTTTAAAAGATCGTTATCAAGGACAACAGCATGACACTGATTCCCAAAGTCGATCACAGCAATCCATCGATGGAGCTTTTGCTGGCGCACTGCCACAAGAAAAGCTATGCCGCCAAGCGCAACATCATTCACGAAGGCGACAAGCCACACAGCCTTTACTATATCATCAAGGGTTCGGTGACTGTACAAACCGAAAATGATGAGGGTGCCGAAATCATTCTCGCCTATCTCAACGAAGGTGATTTTTTTGGTGAGGCCGGTTTGTTCAAGGAAAACCTCGACCGCAGTGCCATGGTTGTTACCCGTGCGCCATCTGAAATTGCCGAAATCACTTATGTGCAATTTCGCAAACTGGTGCACGATGATCCGGAAATCATGTTTCTGCTCTCGGGCCAGATATTTGACCGCCTGATCAAAACCAGCCAACGTGTACGCGACCTGATTTTCCTGGATGTCTCCGGCCGTATTGCGCGCACCTTGCTTGAGCTTTCCAAACAACCCGACGCCATGACCCATCCCAATGGCATGCAAATTAAAATCACGCGTCAGGACATCGCCAAAATTGTTGGCTGCTCACGTGAAATGGCCGGCAGGGTATTAAAAGAACTGGAAGACGAAAAACTGATTGAAGCGCATGGCAAGACTATTGTGGTGTTTGGAACCCGATGAACGCAAATGACTGACGCAAAGGCGCGAAGACGCAAAGATGTTTTTGGCTCGATTATTCCGCACCGAATAAATTCTTCCAGTAACTCTTAGAAGCACATCCTGTCTAAACACAAGACGCTTTAAACCGCAATCTCTTCGCGCCTTCTTGTCAACGCCTTAAGAACCAAACAATTCCGAAAGTTTTTCGCCAGGGTTTTCGGCCTTCATAAACGCCTCACCCACCAGAAAAGCATGCACATTGTGATCACGCATCAGCTTTACATCCTGTGGTGCAAGTATGCCGCTCTCGGTTACCAGTAGCCGATCAGCCGGCACCATGGCCAGCATATCCAGTGTTGTATTCAGGCTGAGTTCGAAAGTTCTCAGGTTGCGATTATTAATCCCGATGAGCCTGGCACCGCTGCGAATGGCGCGCTGCATTTCTTCGCGATCATGCACTTCCATCAACACATCCATACCCAGTTGATGTGCCAGCGCCAACAGTTCGTTTAGCCTTGCATCATCCAGTGCTGACACAATCAACAAAATACAGTCCGCATTAATCGCCCGTGCTTCATACACCTGATAGGGATCAATAATAAAGTCTTTACGAATCACCGGCAGCTTTGTCGCGGCACGCGCCTGCTGCAGGAAGTCTTCATGGCCCTGGAAAAAATCCCGATCAGTCAGAATAGACAGGCAGGCGGCACCGTGTTGTTCGTAACTTCTGGCGATGGCAACCGGTTCAAAATTTTCGCGTATCACGCCTTTGCTGGGTGAGGCTTTTTTAATTTCCGCAATAATGCCCGGTCTGCCCTGTTTTATTTTTGCTTCGATGGCATTAATAAACCCACGTACCGGCAGGGCGGCCTGAGCCAGTGACTGCATTTCTTCCAGGCTAATTTTCTGCGAACGTTCGGTAATTTCTTCGTGCTTGCGTTGCAGAATTTTTTTCAGAATATCGGGGGTATCGCTCATATCGTTGTTTCTATTTGTAGGGTGCGCCGTGCGCACCGGAATCAATCTGTAAAGCACGAACGGTGCGCACGGCGCACCCTGCACATTGCGTTAACAATTTTTGGAGAACTGTACCAGGGCCAACATTTTTTGCAGGGCACTGCCATCAGCAATAACTGCTTTGGCTTTTTCAATACCATCAGCCAGTGAGTTCGCGAGCCCGGATACATAAATAGCCGCGCCGGCATTCAGGCAAACAATATCTCTCGCCGGTCCAGACTTGTTGCCAAGAACAGATTTAATAATCTCCAGACTGGCATTGGCATCGGCGGCTTTCAGTGCATCCAGGCTGGCACGTTTCAAGCCGAAATCTTCCGGTTTTATCCTGTAGGTTTTAATGTCGCCATTTTTAAGTTCAGCCACATGAGTTTCACTACATATGCTTATTTCATCCATACCATCTTCGGCGTGCACAACCATGACATGACGACTGCCCAATTGTTTCAACACTTGCGCCAGCGGCTCCACCCATTGCTTCCCGAACACACCAATCACCTGATTAGGCGCCGCAGCCGGGTTGGTTAACGGGCCCAGCACATTGAAAATGGTGCGCACACCCATTTCCTTGCGCGGACCTATGGCATGCTTCATGGCACTATGGTGTTTGACAGCAAACAAAAAACCAACGCCGACCTGCTTGATACATTCAGCGACTTTTTCCGGCGTTAAATCCAGATTAACACCGGCTGCTTCCAGTACATCTGCACTGCCGGATTTACTGGATACAGAACGATTACCGTGTTTGGCGACACGTGCTCCGGCCGCCGCCGTAACAAATGCCGACGCCGTAGAAATATTAAAACTGCCCGAAGCGTCACCGCCGGTACCACAGGTATCCACCAGGCAATCTTGCGGCACAGACACTTTTGCCGACAATTCGCGCATCACACTCGCAGCAGCGGTTATTTCATCCACCGTCTCGCCTTTCATGCGCAAGCCAATCAAAAAACCGCCAATCTGCGCAGACGTTGCCTGACCAGTCATAATCAGATTCATAACACTGGTCATTTGTGAATGAGACAGGTCTTTTCGTTCTGTTACAGCTTTGATAGCTGATTGCATATCCATAGTGTCACCGTTTTAATATTATTGACGCAAAGACGCGAAGGCGCAAAGTTATTAAAGATTATTTACAACTCTCTTGATACCGCTCTTAAGGTGGGGCACATTGAAATTCATCAACAACCCAAGTTTTAAATTACTGAGCCTCAAATAAGAAAGAAGTTGTGCACAATATATCTCATTCAATTTATCAACCGCCTTGACTTCAACCACCAGAATATTATTTATTAACAAATCTATTCTGTATGCCGAATCAAACTCGATCTCTTTATAACGAACTGGCAATATAACCTCAACACCCACTATGTAGCCCAGCTTTCTTAATTCATAAGCCAGGCATTCCTGGTATACCCTCTCCAGTAAACCTGGTCCAAGCAATTTATGCACTTCAATAGCTGCACCAATAGCATCAAAAGCGATTTTTTCGATATCCTTATTCATCTTTGCGTCCTTTGCGCCTTTGCGTCAGGCTTTAATACTTAAAAAATTCCTCAACAAATCATGGCCATGCTCAGTCAATATAGATTCCGGGTGAAACTGAACACCTTCTATTGCATATTGTTTGTGACGCACACCCATGATTTCATCCATCGAACCATCAGCATTTTGTGTCCAGGCGGTTACTTCCAGACAATCCGGTACGGTTTTTTTTTCGATCACCAGCGAGTGATAGCGCGTGGCTTCGTAAGGATTTTTTATATTGGAGAAAACACCAACACCCTTGTGATATATCATCGAGGTTTTACCGTGCATGGTTTCACGTGCACGAATAATATTGCCGCCAAATACCTGGCCAATACTTTGATGACCAAGGCACACACCCAGTATCGGTTTTTTGCCGGCGAAATGTTTAATTGTCGCCATCGAAATGCCGGCTTCATTCGGCGTGCACGGGCCTGGTGATATCACAATACGTTCCGGATTCAGCTTTTCTATTTCTGCAATTGAAATCTGATCATTGCGGTGCACAACAACATCCGCGCCCAGCTCACCAAAATATTGCACGAGGTTATAGGTAAAGGAATCGTAGTTATCAATCATCAGCAACATGACAAGCCTCCTGGCACGAATATTTCAACAAGGCGCCACGCCAATAGCGTCGGCCCAAAGGTCGACCTACAACTCCACTCCTTCCAGGGCAAAAATCCCATAGACCATCTTTATTTGCGCTTTTATTTGCGTTCATTTGCGTTAAATCTTTTTCTTTTACAAAACTCACCGATGCGCGCCATTCAGGCCGGCTTGCGCCATGGCCGCTGCGCGAAATACAGCGCGTCCTTTATTCATGGTTTCAGCCCATTCGTTTGCCGGTACAGAATCATAAACAATTCCTGCTCCTGCCTGTATGTATAAAGTATTGCCTTTGATTACTGCCGTGCGGATGGCAATCGCTGTATCCATATTGCCGTTCCAGGAGAGATAACCCACGGCACCGGAATAAACACCGCGCTTAACCGGCTCCAGTTCGTCAATGATTTCCATGGCGCGTATTTTTGGCGCACCGCTCACTGTGCCGGCAGGGAAGGTTGCCCGCAACACATCCATTGCAGTCATACCCGCTTTTAATTCGCCTGTAACATTGGAAACGATATGCATAACATGTGAATAGCGTTCGACAATCATTTTGTCAGTGACTTTAACGCTGCCAATTTCGCTGACACGTCCGGCATCGTTGCGGCCCAGGTCAATCAGCATTAAATGCTCGGCCAGTTCTTTGGGATCAGCCAGTAAATCTTTTTCCAGTGCCAGGTCTTCCGCATCGTCTTTACCGCGTGGCCGGGTGCCCGCAATAGGGCGCACGGTAATCTCATTATCTTCCAGTCGCACCAGAATCTCCGGCGAGGAACCAACGACATAATGATCATCGAGGTTAAGATAAAACATATAGGGCGATGGATTTAAACTGCGTAATGAGCGATACAAATCCAGCGGCGGCGCGCTGTAAGGAATAGACATGCGTTGCGACAATACCACCTGCATGACGTCGCCCGCTTTAATGTATTCGCGCGCCTTGTTTACCGCCTGCTTGAAGCCGGATTCTGTAAAACCGGATACAAAATCCGCTTCGTCAACCTTGCGGCCGCCTTTCAAACTCTGATAAACCGGCGCCGTTTCTCGCAGCTTGTTTTCCAGTTGTGACAATCGTGCCTGCCCAGTCTCGTAGGCATTCTTCATCTGCGGGTTTACATGTGTGATTAAAAACAATTTGCCACGCAAATTATCGAACACCACCACTTCATGCGACAGCATCAACAAAATATCGGGTGTATGCAGCTCATCTTTATTTTCATGGCCGGCAAGACGCGGCTCAATATAACGAATGGTGTCGTAGCCAAAATACCCCACCAGACCGCCGGTAAATCGCGGCAAGCCATCGACTTCCGCCACTTTATATTGCTGTTGATAGTTCTCTATCCAGGCCAGTGGATCATCACTTTCAGTTATTTTTACCGGCTCATTATCATTTTCAACATGAATTTTTTTACCGAACACTTTTATACGCGTGCTACAGGGCAAACCAATAATGGAATATCGACCCCATTTTTCGCCACCCTGTACCGATTCAAACAAATAGCTGTAGGGCGCATTGGCCAGTTTGAGATAAGTCGAGAGCGGCGTATCAAGATCTGCCAGCACCTCGCGCACCAATGGCACGAAGGTGTAGTGCTGTGTTGAGTATTTTGAAAATTCTTCGGGTGTCATAATTTATCCGGAATGTCTGGGTATGGTTAATATGTGATGACGCACATCACCATCGCCAGGTTGCGGCGCAAGAGACACAGACATGACCGGATAAATCAAACATGGAGCTAGCCCCAGGCGATCAGCGATTTGATTTCATCCATGGAATCCACCACCGCATCCGGTTTGTAATTGCGAATATCTTCGCCGTGATTGTAACCGTAGGACATGCAGATAATATTAAAGCCGGCCGCACGCGCCGCTTTTACATCACTTTGTGAATCACCCAGCATCAGGGATTGTGACGGCTTGGCACCGAGTTTTTCGGCCGCATGCAACAACGGCATGGGGTCGGGTTTTTTCTTCGGCAAGGTATCGCCACATACCACCAGCTCAAAATAATCGCTAATGCCCAGATCTTTCAATAATGGCAAGGTGAACTGCGCTGCCTTGTTGGTGACACAACCCAGTCGCACATCCGTGGTTTTCAAAAAATCCAGCGCCGCTTTTACGCCCGGATATAAACAGCTGCGCCTGGAGGTGTTGTCACGATACAGCGCTTCAAATATCGGCAGGGCTTTTTGAAACAGGGCTTCGTCAGGCTCACCATCGAGCTGATTAATTAATGCACGTCGCACCAGGCGTTCAACACCATTACCCACCCATTGACGAACGCGTTCTTCACCACGCAACGGCATGGCCAGCTGCTTCATCATTTCATCAACGCAGTACGCCAGATCCGGCACGCTATCTACCAGCGTACCATCCACATCAATTAAAACCATGGCAGGTTTTTTCAACATTGTTCTTAAATCCTGTGCAATTAAAGATTTGACACAGAGGCTCAGAGCCACAGAGAAAAATTATTCTTAACTCCGCGTCTCTGCTTCTCTGCGTCGTACGCTTTTAGATTTTAGCTTTCGCCAGTTCATCACGCATGGCTT
Source organism: Gammaproteobacteria bacterium (assembly GCA_016191795.1). Lineage (GTDB taxonomy): Bacteria > Pseudomonadota > Gammaproteobacteria > SZUA-229 > SZUA-229 > JACPVK01. The sequence goes on along the minus strand of JACPVK010000312.1, from coordinate 232 downwards.
TTACCACGGTGTTGTAATGATTGGCGTCGGTCTTTTTGGCAGCGCCAAATATGGCGGAGCCTGCAACGAAAGTATCAGCACCGGCCTCGGCAATTTCGCGAATATTATCGACTTTGACGCCGCCATCAATTTCCAGGCGAATATTGCGGCCGGATTCCTTGATAAGTTTGCGTGCTTCGCGACATTTATCCAGGGTGGCAGGAATAAATGACTGGCCGCCAAAGCCGGGATT
>JACPVK010000311.1 GCA_016191795.1 Gammaproteobacteria bacterium | reverse complement strand
TTTGCAACGCATTTATTGGAGTCGGGTTATGACATTAGAACTATTCAGGAATTGATGGGGTATAAGGATTTGAATACAACCATGATCTACACGCATGTGCTACGGCAAGGAACCCGAACAGTGACGAGTCCACTCGATAAACTCTAAAACAATCTGGCATGGACGCCATCTTTAATCGCGAATGTCCGTTAACGGGAAATAAAACAAGATAGTGACACTATGACCGCTTTTGGCTAGGAATTCTCATACACCCTATTCAGACGAATATCGCCTTTGCGGTGCAAGCAGCTGTTTTGTCATTGCTTTTCAGTGGCGTATTCTGGCTGCAACGCGGCCAATCTATACTTTCAATTCATGGCCAGGCTATGAGTTCGTGAACATTGCGCAAGCGTGCCATACCGGGTGATTTGCGAAATTCTGCAACGCAATTGCAATTTGCCGAATGTAACTGTCCGCCGGATGTATGCCATGCCGGGGATGGGTGCAGATACATATTTTCCAGATGTTCGGCTCTGGCTGGGGTAAGGATTTATTAGCCTGATGGTTTTCATCCATGCCCGCAACCCGTCGGCCTGCCATTCAACAGGCTTGCCGCTTTGCACACCGTCCCGACTACGCGTGCCGCAGAACCCATGGGGCCGACCCGGCAGTCATATCTGAAAGGTTTCGCCGGTAGCCAATTGATGCAACGACCACTCACTACCCAGTGCCGCACGGCATTCATCCATGATGCGCTGCTCTTCACCGGGTTTGAGATGTGAAATACCCAGCAATGGCCGGTGGCGAAATTTTTTTAAATCGGTGGCCAGCAAACTCGGACAATAATGTTTGGCGAGTTGCGACAATTGTAAATCGTGATTGGAAAATGCCGTTTCTACAATCATGAAATCAACGCGTGAATACTGATTCAATCGTGACCACAGGGTTTCATTGGTGCTGGTATCACCGCTATAGGCCATGGTGCGGCCACCACTGGTTACCGCATAACCACAGGCGGGAACGGTATGACTGACATCAATCATCTCCACCCGACGGCCCTCAAAATCAAGCACATCACCGGGTTTCATGGGCCTAAACACCATGACCGGTGACTGTTTGCTGGGTAATTCGGAAAAATCCGGCCAGATGGTCCAGTTAAAAATATGTTTACGCAGTGCGTCGAGAGTTTCGGCACGTGCATGAATTTCGAGTGGTTGTGTCACGCCGGAAAACACCGTGTCGATCAGCAGGGGGATGCTGACGATATGATCCATATGGCTATGGGTAATGAATATTCGCCGGATTTTGCGCAGGGCATCCATACCCAGATCACCCACACCGGTGCCGGCATCCAGCAAAATATCGTCGTCAATTAAATACGACGAGGTGCGTAATTGTTGGCCTATGCCGCCGCTGCATCCAAGTATGCGTAACTGCATGATTACTATTTCCCGGTTTCATCAATTGAACGTGTATGAGTGTCAAGCAACTGATAATACAGACATTTTTACCCTTGATGCCGTGTCGACCAAATCAGTATAGGCTACTTCAACAAAAATAATCCCCAAAAATCTGGCTGCAAAAAATCCGTGGGCATGGTGCTGATTGCATTTTTTCTTTACCCTATCTGCCACACTACACGACTCGACACACTGGCCTTAAAACAAAATAATGAATGACTTTGCCGCTTTCCTTGCTCTTGCACTCTATCTGCTTTGTTCGTTGCTGCTGATACTGCGTACCCGGGACAAGGCGCCTTGCGCCAGCTGCCCGATGATTGTGTTACTGGCGCCGGGCTTTGTCGCCGTCGCTGTCCATGCAGTGGTGCTGTACAACAATCTGATCACGGCTGACGGTTTACAGCTTGGCTTATCCAATGCGGCATCAGCCATAGGTGCTGTCATTGGCCTGATGGTGCTGTTGATGTCGATTAAACGTCGCACCATTTTGCTAGCCGTAGTGGTTATGCCTATCGCAGCCTTGTCTATCTGGCTGGAACTGCAGTTTCCGGTGTCGCGTTTATTACCACCCGACAGTCCCGATGGTTTGAAAATTCATGTACTGGTTTCCATCGTCGCCTACAGCCTGTTAGGTATGGCCGCGCTCATCGCCATCCTACTGGCTATGCAAAATCATTTATTGCACAACCATCACAGTGGTGGCGTATTGCGTCATTTACCGCCGTTACAAACCACCGAAAAACTGATGTTCGATGCCATCACCGCCGGCTTCCTCGGACTTACACTGGCGCTGGCCTCAGGATTTGTCTTCCTCGACAATCTGTTCACCCAGCATCTGGCACATAAAACCATCTTGTCAATCATTGCCTGGGGTGTATTTGCCATTCTGTTAATTGGTCATCGTTTATTGGGCTGGCGTGGCCGGGTTGCCATACGCTGGACACTCAGTGGATTCGGCTTTTTGATGCTGGCCTATTTTGGCAGCAAGCTGGTACTGGAAGTGATTCTTGCACGCTAACCCGTTGCCGCAAGGAGTGGCACACCATGCAGGACATTGAGACAGATACACTGATTATTATTTTTCTGGTGCTGATCGCCCTGTCGGCGTTTTTTTCGGCTTCCGAAACCGGCCTGATGACCCTCAACCGTTACCGATTGAAACATCTGGCCGAGAAATTCGCCGGTGCCCGCCTGGCGCAAACACTGCTGCAACGCCCCGACCGATTATTAGGCGTCCTGTTGCTGAGCAGCAACCTGGTCAATGCCCTGGCCTCAACCGTTGCTACCATCATCATCCTGCGCCTGTATGGCGAGGATTACGCTCTGGCAGCCGGTTTCGTACTCGGGGCGGTGCTGCTGATATTCACCGATCTGGCGCCCAAAACGCTGGCGGCCATCCGGCCCGAGCGCGTCGCCTTCCCGTCAGCCTATGTTTTCACGGTATTGCTCAAGCTGCTCTATCCCCTGGTTTATGCTTCCAACTGGCTGGCCAACGGCCTGCTGCGGCTGTTTGGCGTGAGTCCGGACAAGATCAAGCACGAAGGCGTCAGCGTTGAGGAACTGCGCACCGTCGTCATGGAAACCAGCCATCTCGTCCCGCGTAAGCATCAGGACATGCTGCTCGGCCTGCTCAATCTGGAAACCGCGACCGTTGAAGACATCATGGTGCCGCGCAATGAAATTGTGGCGCTGGATCTGGATGATGACTGGGAAGACATACTCAATACCATCACCACAGCTCACCGCACCCGCTTGCCGGTATATCGCGGCGACATCAATAATATCCTGGGCCTGATTCACCTGCGTCGCGTCGTCACCATGCTCAGCCACGACGAACTCAACATGGAAAATCTCAAGATGCAAATTCGCGAAGCCTATTTCATTCCCGATGGCACCACCCTGTACCGGCAATTAGTGAACTTTCAGGCCAACAAACGTCGCACCGCGCTGGTGGTCAATGAATACGGCGACATTCAGGGGCTGGTGACACTGGAAGACATACTTGAAGAAGTGGTGGGCGAATTCACCACCACCTCGCATATCAGCAGTCGCAATATCACACCGCAGGAAGATGGCAGTTTTCTGGTGGCCGGCGGCGCCCACATCCGCGAAATCAACCGTAACCTGGGCTGGCATTTGCCTACCGATGGCCCCAAAACACTTAACGGTTTGATACTCGAACACATGGAAATGATTCCCGAATCCGGCACCAGCCTGATGATTGCTCGCCATCCTATCGAGATTATCAAGACACAGAACAATGCGGTGCAAATGACACGCATCTCGCCGCCGTTGAGTGCGGTGACGAATGAGGGGACAAATGACAAAGACAAGCATGAGTCCGCAAATGAACGCAAATAAACGCAAATAAAAAATAATATTTTTTCTATTTCCCACGCAGAGCGCGGGAATATATAACTTGCCGTTTACATCGTAATCACATAAAACCGGATCCAAAAAACAAACAATTATGAAATCTTATTTGCATTCATTTGCGTTTATTTGCGTGCATTTGCGGACTTCTCTATTGCTTTGCTTTTGTTGACCCAGAGTAAAAACAAATGGCCAAGACAAAAATTCTCTACACCTGCACCGCCTGCGGCGCCAGCCATAACAAATGGGCGGGCCAGTGCAGTGATTGTGAAGCCTGGAACACGCTGATCGAAAGCATTGCCCCGAAAGATACCGGCCCGCGTTTTACCGGCTACGCCGGTGCCAGCAGCATTCAAAACATGGCTGACATCAGTCTCACTGCCGAGCCGCGTCATGCCACCGGCATTGGCGAACTCGACCGCGTACTGGGCGGTGGACTGGTACCGGGTTCGGTGGTGTTGATTGGGGGTGATCCCGGCATTGGTAAATCCACATTGCTCACGCAAACCCTGGCCACACTCGGCGGCCAGATGAACGCGCTGTACGTTACCGGTGAAGAATCACTGCAACAGGTCACTCTGCGGGTGCGGCGTTTAGGTTTGAAAGACGACAGTTTTCGTTTACTGACCGAAACCTGTGTCGAACGTATTTTAACGTTAGCGGAAAAAGAAAAACCGCGAGTGATGGTGATCGATTCCATTCAAACCGTGCACACCGAACTCATGCAATCTGCCCCCGGAGGTGTATCGCAGGTGCGAGAATCCGCCGCGCAACTGGTGCGCTACGCCAAACAAACCGGCACCGCATTATTTTTAGTGGGCCATGTCACCAAGGAAGGAACACTCGCCGGGCCTCGTGTGCTCGAACACATGGTGGATACCGTTTTGTATTTTGAAGGCGATGCCGGTGAACGTTATCGCATGATACGCGCGGTAAAAAATCGTTTTGGTGCAGTCAACGAACTGGGTTTGTTCGCTATGACAGAGCAGGGATTAAAAGTGGTAACCAATCCTTCAGCCATATTTTTATCGCGCCACGATGAACCGGTTGCCGGCAGTATTATTACTGTTACACGCGAAGGTAATCGACCGTTGCTGATTGAAGTGCAGGCGCTGGTAGATGATTCGCACACCAATAATCCACGTCGCGTCACGCTGGGGCTGGATCAAAATCGTCTGTCATTGCTGCTGGCGGTATTGCATCGCCACGGCGGCATCGCCATGTATGATCAGGACGTGTTCATTAATATAGTGGGCGGCGTACGCGTCACCGAAACCGCCGCCGATGCCGCCATGCTGCTGGCGTGTTTATCAAGTTTTCGCAACAAACCGCTGCCGCAAAAAATGATCGCCTTTGGCGAAATTGGCCTCGCCGGCGAAATCCGCCCCGTACCCAACGGCCAGGAACGCTTAAAAGAAGCCGCCAAGCACGGCTTCACCCATGCCGTGATACCGCGCGACAACCTGCCCAAAAAACACGATGCGCCCGAGGGTATGGAAATTATTGCCGTGAAGCGGGTGAGTGAATTGCTCGACATACATTGAGTGAATTTGTAGGTCGGGTTTCAACCCGACAGCTTTTGTCTTTTGTAGGGCACCTTCAGGGCACAGCTTTCCGTAGTTATTTTGTGCGCCTGAAGGCGCACCTACAAATCAACCGGGGAGCAGAACCACAATCATTGACTTGTACCTTGCCACTGGCCAATTTAAGCTTCGCATGCCGCCGGTGTAGCTCAGTTGGTAGAGCAGCGCATTCGTAATGCGAAGGTCGTAGGTTCGACTCCTATCTCCGGCACATCCTCTTGTTTTGCTTCCCCCAAACCAGTAACTTACACGCCCTGTTTTACCAACACCGACGTATTCACCCATGGCACGCAAAACCCCACAGAATTTTGAGTCATCCCTCATCGAGCTGGAACAGCTGGTGGAAGCCATGGAAGCGGGCGAGTTGTCGCTGGATGAGGCGTTAAAGCATTTCGAAAAAGGCATAGCCCTGGCCAGCGGTTGTCAGCAGGCCCTGCAACAGGCTGAGCAAAAAGTCACTCAATTGATGGAAAAAAACGGCGAATTGCTGGAAAAACCCTTTGAGTCACCTGGTAGCGAGACTGACGATTAATGTTGAGCTTTAGAATAATCGTCACGCAGGTGACGCCAACTCCCCTCTCGGCAACCGCTCCCGGCGCTGCCCTACCTCCTGCATCCATGCAGTCGTCACGCAAGCGGGGAGAGCGGTGCGAGGGGGGCGGAGCCGATGGGGAGAGGGTATTTGAAGACTAATCCGGACTTTAAACAAACCTTGCAAGCCTATTGCCAGCAAGTCGATAGCGCACTGGAACGCTGGTTGCCGCAACCTGCCGGGCCGGAAGCGCGTTTGCAGGAAGCCATGCGTTATTCGGTGATTGGCGGGGGTGGCAAGCGCGTGCGGCCGGTGCTGGTGTATGCCACCGGGCAGGCCATGCACGTACCGGCCCCACAGCTCGACAGCATTGCCTGCTCAGTGGAAATGATCCACGCCTATTCCCTGATTCACGATGATCTACCCGCCATGGATAATGACGACCTGCGCCGTGGCCGCCCCACCTGTCATATCGCCTACGATGAAGCCACCGCCATACTCGCCGGTGATGCGCTGCAGGCACTGGCCTTTGAAATTCTGGCCAGCGATCCCTCTTTAAGTTGTAACGCCCAGGTGCGTATCGACATGATTCGCCTGCTGGCCCAGGCCAGTGGTTCGCTGGGTATGGCCGGTGGCCAGGCGATTGATCTGGGTGCGGTGGGTAAAACGCTGACCCTGGCCGAGCTGGCAAACATGCATCGCCTGAAAACCGGCGCCCTGATTCGCGCCAGCGTGTTACTCGGCGCCATGTGCAGCCCACAGGCCAATCCCGACACCCTGGCAAAGCTGGATATCTACGCAACCTGTGTCGGGCTGGCGTTTCAAATTCACGATGATGTGCTGGATGTGGTGGCCGATACCGCCACGCTGGGCAAGCCGCAAGGTTCCGACCAGATGCAAAACAAGCCCACCTATCCCGCCCTGCTCGGCCTGGATGGCGCCCGTAAACTGGCGCAGAGTCAACATCAACAGGCACTGGCGGCACTCGAAGGCTTCGACAGCCGAGCTGATACACTACGCCAACTCTCGGCTTATATTGTGGAACGCGGACACTGATGCCCCATTCTGAAAAATCATCGTCGCTGCTGGAAACCATCAACTCACCGGCGGATTTGCGCGCCCTGCCACCGGAAAAACTACCGCAACTGGCGAATGAGCTGCGCCAGTTTTTAATCCGGTCCGTTGCCAGCACCGGTGGTCATTTGTCGGCCGGGCTGGGCACCATCGAGCTGACGCTGGCGCTGCACTATGTCTACAACACCCCGCACGACAAACTGGTGTGGGATGTAGGCCACCAGAGCTATCCACACAAAATCATCACCGGTCGCCGCGAGCAGATGCCGAGCCTGCGCCAGCTCGATGGCCTGGCCGGATTCCCCAAGCGCGATGAAAGTGAATATGACACCTTCGGTGTTGGCCATTCCAGCACCTCTATCAGCGCCGCACTG
>JACPVK010000285.1 GCA_016191795.1 Gammaproteobacteria bacterium | reverse complement strand
TTACTGGTCACCATGGCCCTGTTATCTGTCGGCGGCATCGTCGAAATCGTGCCGCTGTTCTATCTCAAGGACACCATGGAACATAACAAGCATCCGGAAGTCATGTGGGATCGCAAGGATGGCCAGTCTTTGAATGACTGGGCGCCCGGCGACGGTGTTCGTCCTTACAAGGCGCTGGAACTGATGGGTCGCGAAGTTTATATCCGTGAAGGCTGCTATCTGTGCCATTCACAAATGATTCGTCCGTTCCGTGATGAAAAAGAACGTTACGGTCACTATTCACTGGCATCAGAATCCATGTACGACCACCCCTTCCAGTGGGGTTCCAAACGTACCGGTCCTGATCTGGCTCGTGTTGGCGGTAAGTACTCGGATGACTGGCACTACCGTCACCTGCGCGCGCCGCGCGACGTGGTACCGGAATCGGTTATGCCTAACTATCCGTGGCTGGAAAAAAATACGGTGAATGGTCAACGTGCTGCCGACACCATGCGTGCCATGCGCACCATCGGTGTACCTTATACCGATGCCGATATCGCCAGTGCGGCCGTCGAAGTTGAAGGCAAAAACGAACTGCAAGCGATGGTCGCCTACCTGCAGGTACTGGGCACCATGGTCAAGTTCGACGAAAGCATCGACTATCGCGAATAAAACACAGGAACTGATATGGAATACTTTCACACAGACTGGGCTGCCATGACATTGAATGACTGGGTAGGTTTGACAGTCACAGTCACCATTTTTTGTCTGATGATCTGGGCTTATGTGTGGGTGTTCCATCCCAAAAACAAAGAGAAACTCGAATCGCAACGTCATATTCCACTGGATGATGACAATGATGCGGAGACCAAATAATGAGTGAACACAATCCATTTCCAGGTGAAAAGAACTCTGGCCACGTGTGGGACGACAATCTACGCGAATTATTAAATGAACCACCCACCTGGTGGCGCATTGGCTTTCATGCCAGCTGGATATTTGTGGTGTTATACACCCTGATGTATCCCAGCTGGCCGCTGATCAATACCCACTTCAAGGGTGTCATGGGCTGGACTTCCATTGAGGAATACAAACAGGACATGGGCGCAATCGAAGAAATTCGCGCACCGTTTGAAGACAAAATAAAAACCCTGAGTTCAGCCGACATTCTGGCCGACGAAGAACTCTCAAACTATGTTGTGCGTTCCGCCAAAGTATTATTTGGCGACAACTGCGCAGCCTGTCATGGCAGTGGTGGCCAGGGTAACGTTAACTTCCCGGTACTGGCTGATGATGACTGGTTGTATGGCGGCACTATCACCGATATTGAAACCACCATCGCCGCTGGACGTCAGGGCATGATGACAGCACATGCCGCGATGTTGAGTACAGGAGAAATCGATACACTGGCCAATGCCATCATCGCCGGTAATATCGCCAGTGAACCCCTGTATGCGGAAAAAGGCTGTATTGGTTGCCATGGTGCCGATGCCAAAGGCATGGCCATGATGGGTTCAGCCAATCTCACTGACGGTATCTGGCGCTTTGCATCGGCTGATCAGCTGGCCAGCGTTAAATACACCATTGCCCACGGTGTTAACGATGCCAGCGATGCGCAAAGCCGTAATGCAGTAATGCCAGTATTCGGTGGCGGCAAATTAAGCGACACCGAAATCAAAAAACTGGCCGTGTATGTACACAAGTTAGGTGGCGGTTTACAAGTGGCAGATGCCACTGAAGGTGCAACCAGCTCCACACCATAAAGCAACTCTCCCCCCGGAGACTTCAAATTTTTTATTATTTTTTACTTATCCGGGGAGAGTGTTATGGATGCAGTTTTAATAAGTTCAATTCTGTCAGTTGTTGGTGCTCTGGCCATTCTGGTTGTATTGGTTATACGTGTAATCAGGCTGATCAACACAACGCACTCCGAGAATTAACTTTTTAAACAAGGGGGCGAAAGCCCCCTTTTTATTGGTTACTATCTGGTCTATCAGTGTGTGATAAAATCACTGCGTATTTTCTGGATCAAAATACAATCAGCAGTATCTGGAATTTGTATAAATCATACCCATGGTTTAACGCGGAGACATGAGTGGAAAATATCAGGATTACAACTGTTACTAACCAGGCTGAAGTCAATCAAAAACAGGTTGACGAGTTGTATGAAGAAGCCGGTTACTGGCATGTTAATACCGGCGACCAGGTTATACACAGCAAACGCATGCCCGGTAAGTACCGCACCATCAAATGGTATACCGCATCTATCTGGTTAATTTATTTTTTTGGCCCTTATTTACGCTGGGGTGACCGCCAGGCTGTTCTATTCAATATTCCGAATCGTCAATTTTATATATTCGATATCACCATCATGCCGCAAGATGTGTGGATGCTGGCGATGGTGTTATTATTTTTCGCTATTTTACTGGCGGCCGTTACATCCATAGCGGGACGCGTGTTTTGTGGTTATTTCTGTTTTCAAACCGTGTGGACCGACATCTTCACACTCATTGAAGAAAAACTTGAAGGCCTGCCCACGCAACGCCGCAAACTGGATGAAGAACCCCTCAGCGCGCGCAAGGTTCGCATTAAAGCTATAAAACATTCACTGTGGATACTCATAGGCGTCTTCACTGGCCTGTCGTTCACAGCCTGGTTTACCGATGCTTATCAATTGTGGATCGATTTATTCACATTCAACGCACCCATGATGGTTGTCATTACCATCATCACATTTACCATTGGTACTTATGTGCTTGCCGGTTTTATGCGGGAACAAACCTGTTTCTGGTTATGCCCCTATGCGCGTATTCAGGGCGTGATGTATGACTCGGAAACCATTTTACCAACTTACGACAAACTGCGTGGCGAACCCCGCGGCAAATTAAAAAAAGGCCAGCCGATTGAAGGCAATGGTGATTGCATCGATTGCAACCAGTGCGTGGCGGTATGCCCTACCGGTATTGATATTCGCCACGGCCAGCAGGAAGGTTGCATTACCTGCGCACTGTGTCTGGATGCCTGCGATTCAGTGATGGATAAAATCAATCGCCCGCGAGGACTGATTCGTTACTCATCACTCGATGAACTCACCGGCGTGCCACAGATTCCCTTACACAAACGCCCGCGTGTGCTGGTTTATTTTGGCATTATGGCCCTGGCCATTGTCGGCCTGTTCTATGGATTAACCAATCTGGGAACATTTGATCTAAAAGTATTGCATGAACGTCAACCGCTATTTGTACAGCAGAGCGATGGCACCATTCAAAATAAATATGTTTTAAAGATACTCAACAAAACGGATAAGGATATGAGCATCAGTATTAATGCTGCCGGTCCGGAAGGTTTGATAACACAAGGTATCAAGGAAAAAACCAGATTACCTGCCAATAAGCTCAGCAGTTTTACCGTTTTTCTGCGCATTCCAAAAGAGAATCTTGAAAGCGACAGAAGCGAAATCACCTTCCGCATTCATTCGTTTGAAGAATTCGAAGATAGCATCGAATACGAAAGTATGTTTTACGGCCCCCAACCAGTAAAGAGAGAGCAACATGAGCGCAATGACCATGACTAACAAAATTTCCCAGGACAACCCGCGCGCCTGGCGTAATCCCTGGGTCATAGGCTGGGTTACCCTGGTGGCCGTGGTATTACTGGTTAACATCGTCATGATCAGCCTGGCTATCACCACCAACCCTGGCCTGGTCAGCGAAGATTATTATGAACGTGGTCGCAACTATGAAAAAACCGTCACGACAAAAATTGCCGCCCGTCATGCGCTGGCATGGTCCATCAGCGCTGATTTCCCTACCAGTCCGGTGATGAACAATAACGAAAAATATCGTTTTACTGTTGTCGACAAGCAAGGTGTTCCGGTGAGTAATGGCCAGGTGACGGCCAGCATTTATCGGCCATCCGATGTGAACGCCGACTTTAAGGTAGAAATGAGCGAAATCGTACCTGGCGTTTACAGTGGTGATATTAATTTTCCACTTAAAGGTCGATGGGAAATCACGGTTGCATTGAAACGTGGCGATGATGTTTATGACTTCACACGTCGAGTCAATGTCGTCACTGAATAATATTCGCAAGCTCCCCCGCTTTTATGTCACACGCTGAGCACACCGGTTGTTTCCATTGCGGACTACCGGTTGCTGCCGACAATTTCTTTCATACAACCATTGAAGGCAAAGATAGACAATTCTGTTGCCTGGGCTGCCAGTCCGTCTGCAAGATTATTTACGACTCGGGCCTGCAAGGATTTTATCAACGCACACCGGAAGGCCAGTTACTCGCTCCGCCGCCACCTTTACCCAAAGACATTGCACTGTATGACATAGATGAGGTGCAAAGTGAATTCGTGGGTGACCTGGGACAAATTCGTCATATTAATTTACTGGTGGAAGGCATTCATTGTGCTGCCTGCATCTGGTTAATCGAACGCAGTTTACAAACATTGCCAGGCATCATTGATGTAAAAGTGAATCTTGCCAATCGTCGCACACACGTACGCTGGGATAACAGCCAGATAAAACTCTCGCAAATTCTTAAACGCATGGGTGATATTGGTTACGCCGCCGTGCCGTTTGATCCGGAATCGGCAGAAGGCCTCATCAATAAACAAAATCGCAGCATGCTATTACGCATGGCATTCGCCGGTTTTGCCATGATGAACATGATGTGGATTGCGATTGCACTCTTTGCCGGCGCCAATCAGGATGAATTTCGCAATCTGTTTCACTGGATTGGTTTTGCGCTGGCGACACCTACACTGGCCTATTCTGGCTGGCCGTTTTTCAGAGGTGCGGTCACCGGCCTGGTCAATAAACATCTCACCATGGATTTGCCGATTGCCATTGGTGCCAGCATTACCTATATCTATTCAACCTGGATTACGGTAACCGGCACCACCAGCGGAGATGTGTATTTTGATACCGTGGTGAATTTTATTTTTATTATTCTGGTTGGCCGTTTTCTCGAAGCCAAATCAAAACGTCATGCACTCGCCGCCACACAACGGTTGCTGGATTTGCAACCACGCGTCGCCACTGTTATTCGCCATAACGAACAAAAAACTGTACCCGTGCGCTCAATAAAAGAGGGTGAAACAGTTTTAATACGTGGTGGCGACAAGGCACCGGTTGATGGTGTGATAACAGAGGGTGAAAGTGCGTTTGATGAAGCCATGATTAGCGGTGAATCGATGCCGGTGCCCAAGCAAACCGGTCACCTGGTACTGGCAGGCACCATTAATCTGGAAAGCGCCATTCAGGTGCAGGTAACCGGCACACTGGCCAATACCACGCTTGGCAGAATCATCAGCCTGGTGGAAGAAGCACAGGCATCAAAGGCTCCGATACAATGCATCGCCGATAAAATAGTACCGTGGTTTGTCGCCGTCACACTTTTATTAGCCACCATAACATTCTTTTTGTGGCATGCAGAAAATTTTGATAAAGCGATTCTTGCTGCCACCTCGGTGATGATTATTACCTGCCCCTGCGCATTTGGTATGTCCACACCCATGTCGATAACGGTTGCATCTGGTCTGGGTGCAAGCTACGGCATACTGGTAAAAAATGGAGCAGTACTGGAACACCTGTCCGACATCAATCATTTTGTGTTCGATAAAACCGGCACCCTGACACAGGGTAAAATCAAATTACGCCAGATAGTGACAGATAATTTTTCCGAGCAGGTGTTGTTGAATCTGGCAGCACAGGCCGAACAATTATCAGAGCACAATATAGCCCGCTCAATTGTACAGTCGGCTGTCGAGCAGGGCATTCAATTACAATCGAATCGAGTAAAAAACTTTCGCAATCAGCCAGGCATGGGCATCAGTGCCAATATTGATGACAGGACCCTGTATCTTGGAACAGCTAACTGGCTGCACCAAAACAACATTCGTTTAAATAATCATCTCAACACCCGGGCATCCGAACTGGAACATCAGGGTATCAGCTGCATACAGGCCGCCGTAGACGGACAACATGTCGGTTTTTTTGCCGTAGCCGATACCCTGCGTCCGGATGCCAAATCCCTGATACAGAATTTACGTGAAAAAGGCATCCGCCTAACCCTGCTCAGCGGCGACAGAAAAGCCGTTGCACAAGCGATTGCAGAAGAACTCGGTGGCATGACTGTCATCGCCGAAGTACTGCCACAACAAAAAGATGAAGTGATAAAACAGCTACAACAATCTGGCGAACGCGTTGCCATGATTGGTGACGGCATAAATGATGCGCCTGCCCTGATTCGTGCCGATGTGGGCATTGCCATTGGTTCCGGCACCGATGCCTCTATGGAATGCGCAGACATCATTTTACTGAGTAACGAGCTGGACAAAATTCGCCTGGCCATGCAACTGTCCCGGCGCACACTCAAAACCATACGCCAGAACATCATTATGTCTATTATTTATAATGTGATTATGGTGCCACTGGCCATGATGGCATGGGTAACACCGCTGGTAGCCGCCATATCCATGCCCGTCAGCTCCATTGCCGTCATTGCCAATGCCGCCAGAATACGCACCTTTATCAAAGCCCGATGATGTAAAATGCAGAAGCGAATAAACGTAGGGTGGATAAGCGCAGCGCATCCACCTTAATCAT
>JACPVK010000284.1 GCA_016191795.1 Gammaproteobacteria bacterium | reverse complement strand
GACAGCATGATAACTGCCGACAGATTTTTTCAAGGTATCCTGCGCCGCTGAAAACGTGTCCAGCGACATCAGTTCATAACCCTGTTTTTGCATCGACTTGGCCAGGATGTAGCGCAAGGTAGCTGATTCCTCAACAAGAAGAATGCGTTGTTTACTTTTAGGTGCTGACATTATTATTTTTTACCTGGTATCGATCCTGGCGGGCAGGATACTGATGAACAACGATGCAATGGCGTAGCCTCACAATATATAGTCGGTGCTCGATTGAATAACCAGCCTCAGGGCACCGGCATCGCGGTTTTGATGGCTTTGGTTATTTTTTCTTCCACCTCCAGCAACAGCGCCTGCGCAGAGCTCCCGGTGGCTATCAACGAAGGCCGGACAAACAGGGCGGTAGTAACACCTGCTTTTTCCATCAGTGTCAGGTGCAAGGGGCACAGAGCCAGCATATTCGGATCGGCATTACTCACCGCATTGGCATACCAGCCATTGCAAAACACCAGGCTACGAATGCCATCCAGCTTGTTCCTGTTGTAGTCTTCACCCCACTTATCAGCAAAGTTACTCAGGTTTTTACCGATATTGGCTTCGAAAACCACATAAAATCCCTGTTCCTCCAGCGCTTTGTAAACCGGGTCATAGACTTCAGCCAGGGGTTTATGAATGCTGTGGCGGAAAACGGTTGCGTCAGCGGCCTGCAGAAGCGGTGTAGCCATTATCAGTATGACAAGCAGAAATTTACGCATGGACGTTACCTATTTTTCAGTTCATGTTTGCTATGGAGTGCGTACAATACCTGCAATTTAAATTTGGCCGCAAGCACGTTATGTCCACACGACACAATCTCACCACCAGCACTTTCCCCCATTTACGCATGCGCCGCATGCGCCGTGATGATTTCAGCCGCAGACTGATGCGCGAAAACACGCTCACGGCTAATGACTTTATATACCCGCTATTTATCATCGAAGGCAACAACCGCCGCGAAGCGGTGGCCTCCATGCCCGGTGTGGAGCGCTTGTCTATCGATTTGTTACTGCTCGAGGCAGCGCAATGCGTGGAGCTCGGTATACCGGTTATCGCCTTATTTCCGGTGGTTAACCCGGACAGGAAATCACTGGATGCAGCCGAAGCATTCAACCCGGATGGCCTCGCCCAACGCGCGGTACGCGCCTTAAAAAAACAGTTCCCGCAGCTTGGTGTGATGACCGATGTCGCACTGGACCCCTTCACCAGCCACGGCCAGGATGGCCTGATCGATAACGCTGGCTATGTGCTGAATGACGAAACCATTGTCGTACTGATTAAACAGGCGCTGTCACATGCCGCGGCCGGCGCTGACATTCTAGGACCCTCGGACATGATGGATGGCCGGGTTGGCGAAATCCGCCGTGCCCTGGAAGCGGCTGGCCATATCCATACCCGCATCCTCGCTTATTCCGCCAAATATGCCTCCAGTTTTTATGGCCCGTTCCGCGATGCCGTGGGCTCCGCCGGCAACCTTGGCAGCAGCAATAAATACAGTTACCAGATGGATCCGGCCAACAGCGACGAAGCCTTGCGTGAAGTGGCACTGGATCTGGCCGAAGGCGCCGACATGGTCATGGTTAAGCCAGGCATGCCTTATCTTGATATTGTTCGTCGCATCAAAGACGAATTCGGCGCGCCCACTTTCGTGTACCACGTCAGTGGTGAATACGCCATGCTCAAGGCCGCCGCCCAAAACGGCTGGATCAACGAAAAGGCCTGCGTACTCGAAGCCCTGCTGGGCTGCAAACGCGCCGGTGCGGACGGCATACTCACTTACTATGCAAAAGACGCAGCGCGGTGGCTGAAAGAATGAAATTTTTGACACGGAGACACAGAGACACAGAGTTTGTTTTACGAATCATTACACCAGACACCTCTGCGTCTCTGCGACTCTGCGTCCAATCATTATTAATATGAGCCATCAACAAGCACCAGATCGTTATGCCGTGATGGGTAACCCTATCGCCCACAGCAAATCACCGTTCATTCATAATGAATTCGCACGCCAATCCGGGCAAAAGCTGGTCTACACAGCCGAGCTGGTTGCGTTGGGCGAATTACCGCAAGCCGTGGCGGCTTTTCAATCATCTAACGGTAAAGGTTTAAACATAACCGTGCCGTTCAAGCAGGACGCCTTTCAGCTGGCACACGAACTCAGCCCGCGCGCAGAACGCGCCGGTGCGGTTAACACACTGGTATTACGCGGCGAGAAAAATTATTTCGGCGATACCACCGATGGTGCAGGCTTGCTGAATGATTTATTGCACAACCAGATCAAACTGGCCCGCCAACACATTTTGTTACTGGGCGCAGGAGGTGCGGTACGCGGTGTCATCGAACCCTTGCTGCAACAAAATCCTGCGCGGCTGGTTATTGCCAATCGTACCGCCAGCAAGGCAGTTCAACTGGCCACGGACTTTGCGGACCTGGGCACGACTCACGGTTGTGGCTTTGATGATTTATCAGGTGACAAATTTGATCTGGTCATTAATGGCACCTCGGCCAGTTTGCAGGGCGAGTTACCACCTTTGCCCGACAAGCTGCTGGCCAGGGAATCCGTGGTGTACGACATGATGTATGGTGTTGGCGCAACACCTTTTATGGCGTGGGGTGCAACACAGGGCGCAAAAACGCTGGATGGACTGGGCATGCTGGTAGAGCAGGCTGCCGAATCGTTTTTCATCTGGCGTGGCGTACGGCCGCAAACCCGATCCGTCATCGATCTAGTCCGCGCCAGCCTCAAAACATAAATCCGGCCGAAGCCGGATTTATGGCCACAGGCTTAATCGATTGTTACGGAATGGCTGGAGCTGAAGGTGCCGCCGGTGCTGACTCAGCCGGGGCCGATGTAGCCGCTGCGCCATAGTTCAATACTTCTGTGCGCAGCACAAAACCCGCTTCATCCACAACCACCACCTTCCATTCACCGGTTACGCCAGGTGTCAGGGTTTTATGTGACCAGACGCGCCAGCGATCAGCGCCCACACTGAAGGTCATTTCAAAACGGGGTTCACCGGCAAATTCCCAGCGATGGGTAATGCTATGACCACTCATGCCGGTTACTTCAGTGAAAAAATAAATGCTGGTTTTGTCATTGTCGACCTGCGTAACCTGATCGACAGGCTCCCGTCCTTCAATAGCCGTGGTAAACATGGCGCGTGTAACATCGGCCTGTGCAGATCCAGCGATCAGAAGCAGTGCGCCGGCAATGATGTGAGTAATTTTCATATTTTTTCCTTCTACGGGAGATGAATGAATGGTAACAAGGGTGAATTTGTAGCACAGAGTGAGACGAATCGCACCTGTGATTATCAACAATAATCGTTTTTCAGCTTCACATAGTGCTTTGCTGAATACAGCAAATTATCTTTTTCACGCTGGTTCAAGGGCCGTGCCTGACGCGCCGGCGTACCCAGATACAGGTAGCCACCTTCCAGTACTTTTCCCGGTGAAACCACACTGCCGGCACCCACCATGGCACCACTTTTAATCACCGCACCATCGAGCACCACCGAACCCATGCCAATGAGACAGCTGTTTTCCACCGTGCAGGCATGTAACACCACATTATGCCCAACGGTGACATCATCGCCGATAAACAGGCCATTGCCATCGGGGCTCAATGGCCCGCCTTCGTGCGTCACATGCAGCACACTGCCATCCTGAATATTGGTGCGTGCGCCTATGCGAATCACATTGACATCTCCGCGAATGGCGACCATCGGCCAGACGGATGAATCTTCACCAATCACCACATCCCCAATCACACAACTGGCCGGATCGATATACGCGGTGGCCGCAATTTTTGGCAGGATGTTTTTGTAGGGTCTGATATGAGTCGACATGGGACTACCTCATGGTAACCAGTTCTTCTGCGCTGGATGGATGAATCGCAACCGTATCATCAAAATCTTTTTTGGTTGCACCCATACGCACCGCCACGGCAAACCCCTGCAACATTTCGTCAGCGCCCGGGCCAATAATGTGACAACCGATGACTTTTTCCTGTGGCCCGATACAAACCAGTTTCATGGCGGTTTGCACCTTGTGCTCAGTCATCGAGTTATACATGGCGGTGAACCGGGTGGAATATATTTTTACCGCATCTCCATGTTGCGCTCGCGCCTCTTCTTCGGTCAAGCCGACTGTGCCGATGGGTGGGTGGCTGAACACCACCGTGGGAATATTCTGGTAATCCAGATGGCGGTTGGTCTGGTTGTTGTACAGGCGATCCGCCAACCGGCGCGCAGCGGCGATCGCCACCGGTGTTAACGGTGCTCGCCCGGTGACATCGCCCAGTGCAAAAATATTGTCGACGCTGGTTTTCTGGAACAGATCGGTGGTTATAAACCCTTCGCCGTCGGTTTTAATTCCGGCTGCGTCCAGTTGCATGCCTGCGGTATTAGGTTCACGGCCTATGGCCCAGATCAACTGATCGAATTCATCATTGCAATGGCCTTTTGCATCCACCAGACACAGCTTGCCGTCGGCCTTTTTGCGTACCTCAGCCAGCTGGGTGCGCGGAAAAATATCCACGCCATCATCGAGCATTTGTTCCAGCAGGGTTTCACGCAACATATTGTCAAAGCTGCGCAAAATATGTTCCCGACGCAGATACAAACTCACTTCCGTACCCAGGCCATTTAACAAACACGCCAGCTCTACCGCGATATAACCCGATCCCACGATAGCCACGCGCTGTGGCTGTTGCACTAGCTCAAAAAAACCATCCGAAGTGATACCGTGCTCGGCGCCTTTTATATCTGGCACCATCGGTTTGGTGCCTGGCGATACCACAATGCGATTAGCGGTGATTTTTTTGCCGTCTACATCCAGGGTGTGAGCATCTATAAATTTCGCAAAGCCGGCGATGGATTGAATATTCGAATCCGCCAGATAATTGCGATACCAGTTATTAATGCCGCGAATATAGCCTTCACGTTTTTCAATCAAATGCGCCCAGTCGAATCCCTTGCGCTCAACAGCAAAACCATAATCGCTGGCATCATCGAGTGCATGTGCCAGGCCGGCACCAAACCACATTATTTTTTTGGGTACACAACCCACATTCACGCAGGTACCACCGAGCTTGCCCTTTTCAATCACCGCACATTTTGCGCCATAACTGGCGGCGCGTTCCGCCACTGACAAGCCACCACTGCCGGCGCCGATGGCAATCAATTCATAATCGTATTGTTTTGTCATAGATGTAACTTTCCTAACAACCCATGAAGACAGGTCGGGTAATATACGTCTTCGTCAACTGATTACCAAACCCAAACCCGACATGTCTGTTATTGAACGCCTGAAACTTTACGCACAACTGATACGCCTCGATCGCCCCATCGGCATTCTGTTATTGCTATGGCCCACACTCTGGGCCTTGTGGATTGCCGCCAAGGGCATACCCGATACCACCGTGTTACTGGTCTTCATTGCCGGTGTGATACTGATGCGCTCGGCAGGTTGCGCCATTAATGATTTTGCAGATCGGGAATTTGACCCGCATGTAGCCCGCACCCGGGAACGCCCTCTGGCTGCCGGAAAAATATCCGTAGCGGAAGCCATTGTCGTGTTTGCCGTGCTCGCGATGGCAGCTTTTGCCCTGGTGTTGTTACTCAACGAACTCACCATCTGGCTGTCGGTCGCAGGCCTGGCACTGGCGGTGAGCTACCCTTTCATGAAGCGTTATCATTATTTACCGCAGGTGCATCTGGGCGCCGCATTCGGCTGGTCTGTACCCATGGCGTTTACCGCTCAGGCAAATGAAATAACCACACTCACCTGGCTGCTGTTCATGGCCACCGTACTCTGGGCGACGGCGTATGACACCTTGTATGCCATGGCCGATCGCGACGAGGATTTGAAAATCGGCGTCAAATCCACGGCCATATTATTTGGTAACAATGATCGTTTGATTGTGGGTATTTTGCAGGCCTTATTACTATTAGATTTATGGTTAATCGGCCGCCAGGCTGAACTGGGCCTGTATTACACGCTGGGACTGGCAGCCGGTGCCGGCAGCTTTATCTATCAGCATGTTTTAATACGGCAGCGCGAACCAAAACAATGCATGCGCGCCTTTCTCAACAATAACTGGTTTGGTCTGGCGGTGTTTACCGGCATTGCCGTCGATTATTTGGCACGCATCACGTCGTGAAAAATTCCTTGCATAAACGCCGTGGAGATTTGCTATAGTGTTACCCGCCATTGTTGGCGTTACTTAATATTTTTCGAGGTTTACATGTCTGAGCAGGTTACTGGAACTGTTAAATGGTTTAACGAAAAGAAAGGCTACGGTTTTCTTCAGCAGAAAAACGGCCCTGACGTATTTGTTCATTTCCGCGCTATTACTGGCGATGGATTCAAGACACTGAAAGAAGGTCAGAGCGTCAGCTTTACTATCACCACAAGTGATAAAGGTCTGACTGCAGCGAACGTTGTCGTAATCTGATTTGCTTCTGGTCGCGCGGCAAGGGAATGCCGCATGCTTTACCTCAAGTTCAATCCTCCAGCTTTTCCATCTCACCTGTTACGATGAGATTCCGTCCCTGTGCCTTGGCTTTATACAAGGCTTTGTCTGCCGCCTGAAATAATCCCAGCGAGGTTACATCCTCATCCGGTGTTGTCAATGCTATACCTATGCTCACCGTCACGTACTGACTAACCGGTGAAGACGCGTGCACCAGTTTCTTCTCCTGCAAAGCGGCCTGTATCAATTGCGCCACGCGCATGGCACCTTCTTCATCTATACCCGGCAACAAGGTCACAAACTCCTCACCACCAATACGCGCAACTATATCGCCCGGACGATGTAACACTTGCTGAATCAGGCGTGCCACCTGGCGCAAACATTCATCACCTGCCGCGTGGCCGTATGTATCATTATAATTTTTGAAGTTATCGATATCGATCATTAACAATGCCAGTTTGTTTTGATCACGTCGCGCAATGCGCCAGGCTTTTTCCAGTTCGCGTTCAAAGTAGCGGCGGTTATAAATGCCTGTCAGGGAATCTTCCAGTGTCAGATGCTCCAGTTTTTCGTTGGCATCCAGCAACTGTTCAG
>JACPVK010000283.1 GCA_016191795.1 Gammaproteobacteria bacterium | reverse complement strand
GCAGTTTGTTATTAAAATGAAACAGGGCTTCCTGCCAGTCGCGATGCCCGATGACACATTGCACATCATCGATGCAAATTAAATCGGCCTGCTCAAAACCCTGCAATACGTCTACGCCATACGGCAACAACATGGTTAAAGGCAAATAACTGGCGACACGTTGATGCACGCTGGCTATGGCACAAACGGATTGCAACAAATGACTTTTACCGGTACCGGATTGGCCCCAGATAAATAACTGCTGCTCACCTTCACCCCGGCCTGCCAGTTGTAACAAGGCCACTGCCAATGCATTATCACCGGCAATATAGTTGTCGAAGTTAAATGAAGTTTTAAGCTGTAAGTCGAGCGTGAGTTGTGTGTACATTGAAAGTTGTGGAGCAAGCTGTTGTAGATGCGCCGTCGGGCGCACAACGGATTATAAAAAAACAGATGATTTATTTAAGGAATCTCTGAACAAGTATAAACACAAATAATTCAGCGTCATTCCCGAATGTTTTTGTCGGGAATCTCCGCGTAATATTACTGAGATTCCCGACAAAAGCATTCGGGAATGACGAAAAAAATAGTATGGTCTGACTTAATCAGAAATTCCCTGGGAGATTTTGTGCGCCTGAAGGCGCACCTGCAAAATAATCACCTTAATTTACCAGCATGGATACGTTCCCGCTCATCATGGCTGTTTAATACGACGAATACGTTTATGCTGCGACTGGCGTTGCACGGTTGGCACAGCAGGCTCATACAGGGTGCTTGATTTGTAGCGCTGCTGCGCATAACGCAATAACACCGCGAGCACAGCCGCTGTTGGCAGCGCCAGTAACACGCCAACAAAGCCAAACAATTGTCCACCAGCCATCACCGCAAAAATGACCGCTACCGGATGCAAACCAATCCGGTCACCGACCAGCCATGGTGTTAACAACATGCTTTCCAGCATTTGACCCACGCCAAACACGATAAATATTGGCAGCAATGACATGAGTTCATGCGTTTGCAATAACATGGCAACACTGGCGGCAATAATGCCGACAATAAAACCCAGATAAGGCACAAAACTCACCAGCCCTGCCAGCATGCCAATTAGCAAGGCGAGTTCTAATCCGGCCAGCCACAGTCCCAGGCTGTAAATTAATGCCAGTGCCAGCATGACACTTAACTGACCACGTAAAAATCCGCCCAGTACCAGATCGGATTCGGTTGCCAGTTGCTTGATCAGAGGCTGGTAACCGCGCGGCAACAACTCATCAATTCGCGCCAGCAGCACATCCCAGTCGCGCAACAGGTAAAACAACACCACCGGGATCAAAAACAGATTAGCTATCCAGGCGACTATGGCCATGCCTGAACTCGATACCGACTCGAATAAAGTAACGGCAATTCCGCCGCTCTTCATCAAGGTATTACCCAGGTTGTCCAGCACCATCTGTTTGAGCGCGGCGATATTAAATAGCGCCGGATCGATTCCCAGACGCTCGGCCCATACCGGCAGTTTTTGCTGGATGACTTCGAAATAATACGGAAACTGTTTAATCAACCAGACGATTTGCTGCTCCAGCATGGGCACCAGTAACAGCAACAGTAAAACCAGCACCAGCGACAAACCGGTCAGCACCAGTGCCACCGCCAGGGTGCGCGGCAGTTTGCGTTGTTGTAAGCGATACACCATCGGATCAAACAAATAAGCCAGCAGGGCGGCCACCAGAAAGGGTGTCAGCACCGGTGCCAGTAATAACAATAACCAGCCCAGTGATACCACCAGCGCCAGCACCAGCCATTTTTGAGAATCGGTCATGATCATAGGGTGATAATTTAGTTAAGACGGTAGCGCAGCGGCAAGGGTGCGGCTATGGGTGGCGATGGTGCAGGCTCTGTCTGGGCAATCGGTGCGACAGGCGTTACCGGCATTGGCAGGGGCTCGGGCGACAAAATTCGTTCCAGGGCGATAGTGCGGCGCAAATCATCTTCGCCGCCGTTAATATCCAGGTAAAACTGTGCCTGGTCTGGCAGGATATCGGTGGCATACACCTGCTTGACCAAAGCCAGCGACTGCAGATAACGCGCCACCCGGGTATAGGTTTCGGCATCGACCACACCGTTCACCAGGACATGCATCGAAGCGACACCGGATGCATTTTCGACAACAGCAAACCGGCTGGCCAGCTGGTCAGCCACCGGGTTAATACCGGCCGCCATTAACACCGGCAAATCCATAGAGCGTTGTTGCCAGTTAGTTTGCTGGCCATTCATGAACAACGACCAGTCTATTTGCCAGCCGGATTTTTTCTGCCAGTCCATACGCCCAACCAGAACAGCACTGGCGTGGGTATAGCGCTGGCTGGCGGTTGCAACCGAGTCAAAAAAACCACCCCAGATATCGGCAAACTGTACCAGCTTGCTCTCTTTCGTATCATAAATTGGCCAGATTAACGGCAAACCGCGGCGCGCGCCTTCGGTCATCACCGCATCGCGTATTGGCGATACATCCTGATGACGCAGGATGTAGCGATTCTGGCCATCGCGTACTGCCAGCCACACCAGCACTTCCGGACGCTGCGAACCCCAGATGGACAGGCCATTGCTACGTAACAGTTTTTTAATGGCGTTTTCGTCAAACCGCATCCACAGGTTGTGCGTCATCGCCGGCCCATCGGCTTTGGCCGGTTCTGGCGTGGCAGGCTTTTCCAGTTGCAGATAACGGTATTGCTGCACATAACCCGGAGCCTGAGCGGTATTAATGCCGGTCAGCTTGCTGTTGCCGGAAACCCGTACCAGCACCTCGACAAAGCCCTGCTCGAAAGCCGCCGAGCGACTCTCCTGATTCTGATCAGTGACCGGCATCTGCACTTCATACATGTTCTGCACTTCGGCAGCCTGGAGCACACACGAAAAACCGGCCAATAAAAATCCGCACCACATACGATTCAGCCAAGCCATATGATTTTTGATTCCTGAGACTTGTAACGGGCGTGTACAATAACACAACTTTTTACAG
Organism: Gammaproteobacteria bacterium; assembly: GCA_016191795.1. Taxonomy (GTDB): domain Bacteria; phylum Pseudomonadota; class Gammaproteobacteria; order SZUA-229; family SZUA-229; genus JACPVK01. Next base: position 997 of record JACPVK010000283.1, on the reverse strand, counting down.
CGCTTTGTGCGGGAATTTACATGTCCAAAACTGATAGCAAACCCTCCCTGAGTTACCGCGATGCCGGTGTTGATATAGATGCCGGTGATGCCCTGGTTGAGCAAATCAAGCCCTTTGTGGCCCGCACCACACGCCCGGAGGTACTGGGCGGCCTGGGCGGCTTTGGCGCCATGTTCGAAATTCCGGCCGGTTACCGGCAACCGGTACTGGTCTCCGGCACCGATGGCGTGGGCACCAAACTCAAGCTGGCCATGATGCTCAACAAGCACGACACCATCGGTATCGACCTGGTGGCCATGTGCGTTAACGATATTCTGGTACAGGGCGCCGAGCCGCTGTTCTTTCTCGATTACTATGCCACCGGCCATCTCGACAACAAGGTTGCCGCCGATGTCATCAAAGGCATAGCCGAAGGCTGCTATCAGTCAGGCGCCTCACTGGTAGGTGGCGAAACCGCCGAAATGCCCGGCATGTATTCACATGGCGATTACGACCTGGCAGGTTTCTGTGTTGGCATCGTCGAAAAATCCGCCATTATCAGCGGCGCCAAGGTCAAAGCCGGTGACGCCCTGATCGGCCTGGCCTCATCCGGCCCGCATTCCAACGGTTATTCGTTAATACGCAAAATCATAGAAGTGAGCAAGGCCGACCTTAAGCAGGACTGCGGTGGCCGCCCGCTGGGAGAAGCCCTGCTGGCACCGACACGCATCTATGTCAAAAACATTCACCAGTTGATGAAACAGGTAGAAATCCACGGCATGGCACACATTACCGGCGGCGGCCTGCTGGAAAACATTCCGCGTGTTATGCCTGTTAACACCCGCGCCCAGATCCGCACGGCCAGCTGGCAATTACCGCCCGTGTTCCAGTGGCTGCAACAGGAAGGCAACGTCAAGACCACAGAAATGCACCGCACCTTTAACTGCGGGATAGGTATGGTCATCATCGTCAGTGCCGATGAAGCCGATCAAACCATTGAGTTACTCAACAGCCTCGG
>JACPVK010000282.1 GCA_016191795.1 Gammaproteobacteria bacterium | reverse complement strand
CGGCCAGCGAAGGAGTCCTTCTGGTAGTGGATGCGTCCCAGGGGGTGGAAGCGCAGACTGTCGCCAATTTTCATCTGGCCAACGACAGGGGACTCAAGATAATCCCCGTCCTGAACAAGATTGATTTGCCGGCGGCTGATCCGGATCGCGCCGCCAGGCAGATCGAAGATGTGATCGGTGTTGAAGCCCATGATGCTCCCCGTATCAGTGCCAAAACCGGTTTGGGTATGGAAGACATGCTGGAACATCTGGTGCGTCGCATCCCGCCACCCAAAGGTGATCCCGAAGCGCCGTTGCAGGCACTGATTATTGATTCGTGGTTCGACTCCTATGTCGGTGTGGTGGTGCTGGTTCGCATCATGCAAGGCCGTATCCGCAAGGGCGAGAAAATGAAAATCATGTCGACCGGTCGTTCCTATCAGGTCGATCATGTCGGTGTGTTCACGCCCAAACGTCTGGACAAGAACGAATTATCCGCGGGACACGTGGGCTTTATTATTGCCGGCATCAAGGAAATCGATTCCGCGCGCGTCGGCGATACCATTACCTTGCATGACCGTCCGGCCGCGGAATCCCTGCCCGGCTTCAAGCGCATCCAGCCGCGTGTTTTCGCCGGCATGTTTCCCATTGAAGCCGATGATTACAATGCATTTCGTGATGCACTGGAAAAGCTGACGCTGAATGATTCATCGCTGCAATTTGAACCGGAAAATTCCACCGCATTGGGTTTCGGCTTCCGTATTGGTTTTCTGGGCATGTTGCACATGGAAATTGTGCAGGAACGTCTGGAGCGTGAATACGATCTCAATCTGCTGACGACAGCACCTACCGTGGTGTATGAATTATTAACTACAGCGGGAAAAGTCATTGAGATACATAATCCGGCGGACTTGCCGGAGCCGAATTTTATAGAAGAGATTCGCGAACCGATTATTACCGCTAATATTTTATTGCCGCAGGAATTTATAGGTAGCGTGATTACGCTGTGTATCGAAAAACGAGGCGTGCAACGCAATATGCAATATCTGGGTACCCAGGCTACCCTGACGTACGATATGCCTTTATCAGAAGTCGTAATGGATTTCTTTGATAAATTAAAATCCGTCAGCCGCGGTTATGCCTCGTTTGAGTATGATCTTAAATGCTTTCAGCCAGCGGATCTTGTGAAAGTCGATATACTCGTTAATGGTGAAAAAGTGGATGCACTGTCCATGATTATCCACGCTGATGTGGCAGTACGGCGCGGCCGCGAGATTGCGGAGAAGATGCGCGAACTGATTCCCCGGCAGATGTTTGATATCGCCATCCAGGCTGCTATTGGGCGACAGATTATTGCGCGTACTACGGTTAAAGCCTTAACCAAGAATGTATTGGCAAAGTGTTATGGTGGTGACGCCACGCGTAAGAAAAAACTGCTGGAAAAACAGAAAAAAGGTAAAAAGCGCATGAAGCAGTTTGGTAAGGTGGAGATTCCACAAGAAGCGTTTCTTGCTGTTTTAAAAGTTGATAGTGGTAGTTAATAATCAGGACTGATAAAACGATGATATTTGATTTTGCATTTTTTTTATTTGCGGGTACGGTGATTACCGGTGCCATCTGGCTGCTGGACAGCTTGTTTTGGGCCAGGAGCCGAAAAAACAACCCATTCGAATACAGTGATGACCCCACTTTGAATACCCGCTCCAGTCGTGAGCCGGTTGTTGTCGAATATGCCAAATCCTTTTTTCCGGTATTGCTGGTCGTGTTTTTATTGCGTGGCTTTCTGGTGGAGCCATTTCGAATCCCGTCAGGTTCAATGATACCGAGCCTCTATATCGGCGATTTCATTCTGGTCAATAAATTTGCCTACGGTGTGCGCCTGCCGTTGCTGGGTGACAAGGTTTATGAGGTTAAGGATCCTCAGCGGGGGGATGTGGTGGTTTTCCGTTACCCGAGAGATCCGTCGGTTGACTATATTAAGCGTGTCATCGGCTTGCCTGGCGACCATATTGCATATTACAACAAAGTGCTCTATGTAAATGACAAGCCGGTAACGCGGGCCTTTGTCGACAAATATCAGGGGCCGGGTGAAACCAGTATTGCCGAAGAATATGTTGAAGATCTGGATGGTGTAAAACACAGTATGTTGTTGATACCAGAACGCCAGGGTAATAATGCAGAATATATTGTGCCAGATGGCCACTATTTTATGATGGGCGACAATCGTGACAACAGTAATGACAGCCGTTACTGGGGTGTGGTGCCTGATAAATATCTGGTTGGTAAGGCGTTTATGATATGGATGAATTTTTCTGACTGGAATGTGCAATGGCGGCGTATTGGCCAGTTCATTCAATAACATTATTCATTAATATTTAATAGAGAGCGTGACTATCATGATGCAGAAAAAACAGCGCGGCATGACCATGATTTCGTGGGTGATCGTTATTACTCTGGTGGCAATACAGGGAGTGGCAGCGATGCGGATTGTACCTGTGTATCTGAATTATTCATCAGTGAAGCAAATAATGGAAGAGGTCAAGGCTGATTCGGCATCTCACGGGGCAACCCCTGCCCAGCTTACAATCATGTTTAACAAGCGTCTCAATATTAATGGTATATATGATTTGCAGAAGGAGCAGGAAGCCTTCTCGTATGAAAAAACAAGTCAAGGCATGAATGTTATTTTGCATTATGAAGTCAGGCGCCCGATCTATGGCAATCTGGAGTTCATTGCCACGTTTGATCATGAAATAGAAATTCCTGGTAAGAAGTAAGTCGTTGACCACGCATGGTTTTTAATGATGAATTCGGTGTATTGATTAAAACACTCGGTTATCAATTTGTTAATGAAAATTTGTTACGCGAGGCGCTGACTCATCGAAGTGCTGCGGCTAATAATAACGAGCGTCTGGAATTTCTTGGCGATAGTATTTTAAATTTTGTAATCGCTGCTGAATTGTATCAGCGTTATCCCGATGTGACTGAAGGTGATCTTAGTCGTCTGCGCGCCGAGCTGGTAAAAAAAGATGGCCTGGCTAAAGTGGCGCGTGATCTTTCATTGAGTGATTATCTTATTCTGGGTAGCGGCGAATTAAAGAGTGGCGGCTATCGCCGTGATTCCATTCTTGCTGACACCGTGGAAGCAATTCTGGGAGCTGTTTATCTGGATGCCGGCTTTGAAACCTGCAAGGCCATGATACTGCGATTTTATGATCACCAGCTGGATACGATTCCGGATCTGTCGGAATTAAAGGACGCTAAAACGCGGTTACAGGAATTATTACAGGCCTACAAGCTGGCGTTGCCGGAATACGACGTAATCGATATTGTTGGCAAAGCGCATCAGCAAACATTTACAGTCAATTGCCGGATTGATGAGTTATCAATTGAAACCCGGGGCATAGCCAATAGTCGTCGCAAGGCGGAACAGCTGGCGGCAACCCAGGCACTTGCCGAAGTGACTCCACGGTTAAAGAAACAAGGTGTCAAATAGATGGACGACTCGTCTTACAAATGTGGTTATATTGCTATTATCGGTCGCCCGAACGTTGGCAAGTCAACATTACTAAATCATATTCTGGGTGTGAAACTCAGCATTACTTCTCGTAAACCTCAAACTACCCGACACCAGATTCTTGGTGTTAAAACCGGTGAACAGGCTCAGTTTATTTATGTTGATACACCGGGGATACATGGCGGCGGTAAAAAAGCCATAAACCGTTATATGAATAAAGCCGCCAGTTCGGTTATACATGATGTGGATGTGGTGTTGTTTGTGGTTCGCGCACTGCACTGGACTCCGGAAGATCAGCGTGTGCTGGAATTACTTGAGTCTGTAAAAACCCCCGTCATTCTGGTTGTTAATAAAGTGGATATGGTGCCGGAAAAAGACCAGCTATTGCCTTATCTGCAAATGTTGGGTGAAAAATTTGCATTTCATAATGTACTGCCTGTTTCAGCACTCAAAGGTGGCAATATCGGCGCACTGGAGCAGTGTATTCAGGAGCTGTTGCCGGTTAATCCGCCGGTGTTTGACGAAGATTCTTATACGGATCGGAGCATGCGTTTTCTGGCAGCAGAAATTGTTCGCGAAAAACTGGTGAGAGAACTGGGTAAGGAGCTGCCCTACGAATCCACAGTGGAAATTGAGAAATTCGATGAGGAAGGTGCCTTGACGGAAATTCATGCCTTGATTCTGGTTGAATCCAGAGGGCAAAAAGCTATCGTTATCGGCGCCAAAGGCGAACGTCTCAAAAGTATTGGTACCAAAGCGCGTAAGGATCTGGAGTTACTAACCGGCCGCAAGGTTTTTTTGAAGTTGTGGGTCAAGGTCAAGGAAGGCTGGTCGGACAGTGAATCTGCCTTGCGCAGTTTGGGTTACAGCAACGACTAGCCAGGAACCTCTGGCCGCAAGGCGGCTGTACATAACTTGTTCAGAGGTTCTATGGGATGCGTGTCGAAAATCAACCTGCATTTATTCTTCATCATTATCCTTATCGTGATACCAGCCAGATTCTTGATTTGTTAACCAGAGATTTTGGGAGATTATCCGTCGTTAGCCGTGGCAGTCTGGCCGCGCGTTCAAAATTAAAATCAATCTTGCAGCCATTTCGTTTACTGAATGTATCCTGGGTTGGTAAAGGTGATATGCCAACACTGATCAACGCCGAGCTGGCAGAATTAAAACCCGTTTTGCTCGATGGCCGCAGGCTCACCAGTGGTTTTTATTTGAATGAATTAATGATGCATTTCCTGCAGCGCCATGATTTTCAGGAAGATCTCTTTCAGCTCTATGCGAATACAGTGTCCTGGCTGGCTACGGACACCAGTCTGGAAATTGTTTTGCGTATATTTGAAAAGCGATTGCTCGATGCACTCGGTGTAGGGTTGAATCTGACACACGATGCCGATTCCGGTGAGGCGATAAAGCCGGACAATCAATATATTTATTTTATTGAGCACGGACCCGTGCTGGCATTGTCTGGCGATATGTCCTCGCAACAACGTCCATTATTAAATGGCGAAAGTTTGCTGGTTTTTTCGCGTGATGAATTGGGATCGGAAGCTATAAGGCGTGAAATAAAATCCCTGATGCGACATGTGATTGCCTTTTATCTGGCAGGCAAGCCACTCAGGAGTCGTGAATTGTTTCGTTAGAGATAGTGCCAGCCTGGTTCAGGCCGTGACATTTCCCAGCGAGGTGACAGAAGTTTGTTGAATACCGGCCTGATTGTATGTGGCATCGCTGGTTTTACTCTGCCCCGTCAGGATGCCAAGTGTTTCCTTACTGAGTTGATAACTGCGTGCGAGTAATTTGCCGTTGCCGGCATTTTGTCTATGGCATTGTTGCAGTGTGTTACGTAAGGCAGGCCAGTGCGGGTGTTGCGTGATACTTTTACTGGCACGCACCTGCTCATCCAGTGTGTTGAGTTGTTCTACCAGCAGTTGTTTGGATTGAGAAAGTGTAATTAATGCCGAATACTGGCGCTGACTCAATGAATCGAATTCCTGCTGCAAACACGCCAGTAATTGCCGGCAGGTTTTGTCTATTTCGTGCAGCAGGATGTCATCAGAGCTCGGGCTGGTTTGATTCATGATTTATCGCTCAGTATTTTTTCCAGGTTCATAACATTCGCGGCAATTTTCTTTGCATCAATCGGGTAATCACCCCGGGCTATGGCCTGTTTGATGGCATTTACTTTTTCGGCGTCGACTTCCGGCACCTGATCGAGTTGCTGTTGCAATTCGCGCACCTGCAATGATTCCTCCGAGATGCTTACCCTGTCTTCGGCAGGGCGAGCTGCAGTAGAAGCTTCGCTGGCGTTTTTATCGGTATTGGCTTTGACGCGCGCCTTGCCACTATTATTCAGGGCATCTGTGGTGGAGCGATTGATGTGGTCGATAGGGCTCATAGGGCTTCCCCGGTTTGTTTTCTCTCAGACAGGTTATCGGCCGGCCCGGGCAATACTTTAGTCATATTTTTTGTAGCCATCAGTTCATCACCGTAACCGTACCCTGAGCCGTGTCTATACCTTCTACTACACGGCTTGAAGACAGGTTTTTGACGCGAATTTGTTCCCCTTTGGCTCCATCACTCAAGGCCTGGCCCTGCATGCGTATGGAAAATCTGGTGCTACTGGCCACCAGGGCTACCGTTTCACCACGTTTTATCCACAGCGGTGGCTTGACGTGCCCGGGATTCAGGGTTTGTGACTGGGGCAGGCTGCGGCGAGTTTGTTTACCCACTAAATCCTGGATGTCGGTGTAATAGCCTCGATTCAATCCGCTTAGCTCGGTTTTAACGGCTATTAGATCCTGCGCCACAATGATGTGGTCGCGTGGTAACGGCTGGGCTGTTTGATACACCGTGGCATAAGTCATAACCGTAGCCGGCACATACAACGCCCACGGTTTGGGGGCGCTACACCGCACGCCCACCGTGGTTTTGCCGGCAATGCGGCTACCGGGTGCCAGATAGGTTTCGAGCGGCTGGTCGCATTGTGATAGTTGCATCCGTGAGTCGATATGACCCATTTCGATGGTGGTTTCAGGATAACGCCTGATATCCGGATGGCCGAGTAAAAATTGCTGCGCCGAATCCAGGATGGACTGATGTGATTGAAAATCCCCTGCCGCCAGGCTGACTCCGCAACCGCCTGCGTAAGCGGTAATCAGAGTCAGAATGGCAGTGCAGGTTTTCATGATGGCTTTATCTTCTTTAGTAGGTTATCGATTTGAGTAAATAGCAGTTTGCTGTGTGATTCCAGGTCTTCAATTTTGCGATATGCGGCGGATAATTGACCACCTGCGGATAACCGAGCAATTTCTTTGCCAATCTCATGAACCCTGGCATGGGGTGCTTCCATGTTGCGAAACTCGGCTTCCTGACCAAAACAACTCTCACCATGCGAGTAATACCATTTGCCCAGACGGCAGTGGCGGTGGTCATTGATTTCTTTCTCGGCAATCAAGCCATTGCCGAGTGCCATATTGGCCATACGAATTTTGAAATTGATGTGATCGGCCTTGGCAGTTTGCAGCATGATCTCATCCTGATTGAATGACGCCAGTTGATCAAACTGGGATCGAATGGCATCGTTCAAGTCTTTGGTATTAATCGAGATTTGACCAATCTGGGTGTTCTCATCCTGCACCGCGATGGTGATTTCATTGAGTTTGCCTGCCATCTCTTGCGAAACGCTTTGTTGTTCATTGGCCGAGGCGGAAATGGTTTGCACCTGGGCACTCACATCATTCACCACACCCGTGACATCACCCAGCGCAATGGCTACGGTTTCCAGACTGTCCAGACTCTTGGTCAGGCGTTCACGGCTGGAGCCAACAGACTGTTTGACCTCGTTCATCAGATTGTTCATGGTACTGGTGACATTTTCTATTTCCAGCGTGGCTTTCTCGGTTTTGCCAGCCAGTTGTTTCACTTCGTCTGCCACCACGGCAAAGCCACGACCGGCTTCCCCGGCTCGTGCCGCTTCAATGGCTGCGTTTAATGCCAGCAGGTTAGTCTGGTTGGCGATATCACGAACGATAGAGGTTAATTGATTGATTTCATCGGTGAATCCGGAGAACTTCTGGACGCCGTCAAACATGGATTTCATGGCAGTTTCCAGCAAATCCATGTCACCCATCATGGATGAAATGGCCATGTTGCCGGACTCGGTTTTTTCATAACTTTCGTTGGCACGCCGGGCTGTCGCCAGTGCCGATTGCGAGATTTCCGATGCGGATGCGGCCATTTGCTCGGTCGCTGCGGCAACACTGGCGATGGCATCACCAATGTGTGTGGCCTGTGACTGTAGAGCCATGTTTTTGACAACAATCTCATACGTGAGCTGCAGGGAAGTAATACCTGCTCGGGCTACCTCTGACAGCTTGTGATTGTTAGTGACGATAGCCTGAGTCAGTTCGGCCATGCTGGCGGCAGTCGACGGGTGGCTTCGAGTCAGTTGTTGCAGCATTTTATAATCTGCGTCTATTGCAGCCTTGAGCAGGGGTAAGGCGTATTGAGTAAACAGCAGTGGACTTGGCATGGAGTTTCTCTGTTGGGCGAGTCATTACTGGTCTGGCGAATACCCGGTTATGAGCTAGTATCAGTAGTGATTGTCGCCGTGTTCATTTGGTTGGTTGCGATGATTATAGTGTAGTTAGAAAAATAGCAAACCTGGCAGGCTGCACACGCCTGAGGGAGTAACGAAATGGCCGGTGTTCTCGATAGCGTTGACATGCGCACCCAACTGGCCGGTCACAACCGGCTGGAGTTGTTGTTGTTTCGCCTGGGCAGCAAGCAGCTATATGGAATTAATGTTTTCAAGGTTCAGGAAGTTATTCGCTGCCCGCCGCTTACCCGTATGCCCAAGTCAAACAGCAGTGTTGTCGGGGTGGCGCATTTGCGCAAACGGACGATTCCGATTATGGATCTGGGTTTGGCAATTAATAAACAATCCGCAAAGAGTATCAAGGACAGCTTTGTTATCGTGACGGAATATAACCGCCATATTCAGGGCTTTCTGGTTAATTCAGTTGATCGCATTTGTAATTTGAACTGGAAAGATATCTTGCCACCACCCAAGGGTAGTGGTGCTTCCAGTTATCTTACGGCCGTTACTCACATAGACAAGGAGATGGTTGAAATTATTGATGTGGAACGCGTATTTGCCGACATTATGGGTGTTAGCGAAACGGTTAATGCCAATATTTTACAGGCCGCACATGATACAGAATCAACCCTGCCAAAACATGTGCTGGTGGTGGATGACTCCAGTGTGGCACGTAACCAGATCAAACGCGTGCTGGAAAAAATGGGCATAGAATGTACATTGGG
>JACPVK010000277.1 GCA_016191795.1 Gammaproteobacteria bacterium | reverse complement strand
TGCGCGACACCGGTTGCCCGGTGGTATTTGATGCCACGCATTCTGTACAGCTGCCGGGCGGGCAGGGCACGGTGTCGGGTGGCCAGCGTGAACATGTGCCGGTACTGGCGCGTGCAGCGGTGGCAGCCGGTGTGGCCGGATTGTTTATGGAAACCCATCCCAATCCTGATAAAGCACTGAGTGACGGCCCCAATGCCTGGCCCTTACCCAAACTGGAAAACCTGCTCGAGATGTTGCAACAAATTGATAAAGCAGTGAAAAGCAGGCCGTTTGACGAGAGCTTGTTATAAAGCATTAAAGACACGACACAGAGACACGGAGTCACAGAGCGTTATTAAATGGAAAACTCTGAGTCTCTGCGCCTCTGTGTCAAGGCTGCCGTTTTGGGGTATTACGGAACAGGGGATTCGATATTTTCCCTGGCCACCGGTAAAAAGCAGGCCGTTTGACGAGAGCTTGTTATAAAACCTTAAAGATACGACACAGAGACGCGGAGACACAGAGTCTTATTCAATGAAAAACTCTGCGTCTCTGTGCCTCTGTGTCAGGGCTGCCGTTTTGGGGTATTACGGAAAAGGGTATTCGATATTTTCCCTGGCCACCCCAGGCGGCTAGAGTGAAGAGTTACTTTAAAAGACAAACACATGCATAGGAATTACTGAGGAAAATATGCCAAAGATTAAAGATATCATCGGTCGCGAAATACTGGATTCACGTGGTAACCCAACCGTTGAAGCGGATGTGATTTTAGAAAGCGGTGTGCGCGGTCGCGCCGCCGTGCCCTCCGGTGCATCAACCGGTACCCGTGAAGCCATTGAATTGCGCGATGGCGACAAGAAGCGCTATCTGGGCAAGGGCGTACTCAAAGCTGTAGGCCATGTTAACAACGAACTTCGCACCCTGTTAGTGGGTAAAAATGCGGCCGATCAACAGGCCATCGACCGTGCCATGATTGAACTTGACGGCACCGAAACCAAATCCCGTTTAGGTGCCAATGCCTTGTTGGCGGTTTCACTGGCCGCCGCGCACGCCGCCGCCAACGATGCCAGAAAACCTTTGTATGAATACCTGGGCACGGGCCGTTACACACTGCCGGTGCCGATGATGAACATCATCAACGGTGGCTCGCACGCCGACAACAGTGTCGACCTGCAGGAGTTCATGATTCTGCCCGTGGGCGCACCGAGTTTTAGCGAAGCCCTGCGTTATGGCGCCGAAGTTTTTCATACCTTGAAATCCGTTTTGCACAAACGCGGCATGAGCACAGCGGTGGGCGATGAAGGCGGTTTTGCACCGAATCTGTCATCCAACGAAGAAGCCATCGAAGTCATACTCGAAGCCATTACCAAAGCCGGGTACAAACCGGGTAAGGATATTTACCTGGGTCTGGATTGCGCCAGCTCCGAGTTTTACAAAGACGGCAAATACGTACTGGGTTCTGAAAACAAATCCTTCACGGCCGAACAGTTTGTGGATTACCTCGCGGCCTGGGTTGATAAATATCCCATCATCTCGATTGAAGATGGTCTGGATGAAAGTGACTGGGCGGGCTGGGCCGTGCAAACCAGAAAACTGGGTGGCCGGGTGCAACTGGTAGGTGACGATCTGTTTGTTACCAACACCAAAATTTTCAAGCAGGGCATAGATAAGGGCATAGCCAACTCTATTCTCATCAAGGTCAACCAGATTGGTACACTGACTGAAACCCTGGAAGCCATCAGCATGGCGAAAAAAGCCGGTTATAGCGCGGTGATTTCACATCGCTCCGGCGAAACCGAAGATTGCACGATTGCCGATCTGGTGGTGGCCACCAATACCGGACAAATCAAAACCGGTTCGCTGTCGCGTTCGGATCGTGTTGCCAAATACAACCAGTTGCTGCGTATCGAACAGGCACTGGGTAAGGATGCGGTTTACGCGGGCAAATCTGCGTTCAAGTATCTGGCCTGATATATAACACCAGGCGAGTGCTGCATTGAATACTGACCCGACTTGCTGCCCCTCACTCCCCACCGACTCACGTCGGTGGTGCCTCCCACAGCTCCCTGCGTTGCTCTCGGCTCTGGCTTCCTGCTTCGCTCTACCGCCTCCATCCCTGGAGGCGTACCTCCTCAGGGGAGAGGGTAAGCTTGAGTCGCTGCGCGACAGACTCTTTATATGAAATGGATTATCGCTTTGCTTGCCGTTCTGTTATTGCTGTTGCAATACAGGCTGTGGCTGGGGGATGGCAGTATTCCCGAAGTGCTGCATTTACAAAATGAAAAAGAGGCGGTTGCCGAAGAGCGTGCACAACTCGATGAACGCAATGCCGCACTGAACGCAGAAGTACAGGATCTCAAGGGCGGCCTGGGTGCGATTGAAGAACGTGCCCGCAGCGAGCTTGGTATGATCGGCAAGGACGAAACTTTCTATCAGTTTGTGCAACCTAAAAAAACACCCCCTGCCGATGAGCCAGCGCAAGCCCGTTAACCCTCACCCACCGTTGTCTCGCGACAACGGTCCCCCCTCTCCCGAGACGGGAGAGGGAATGTCGGTGTCGCTGCGCGACAATCCTGAAAAGCAATTCTGGGCCATCGTGCCAGCCGCCGGTGTGGGTACACGCATGCAGGCGGATCGTCCCAAACAATATCTTGAATTACTCGGTAAAACTTTAATTGAACACAGTGTGCAGCGCTTGCTGGATGTACCGGACATTACTGGCGTGGTACTGGCGCTGGATAGTGCCGATACGCAATGGTCGCAATTACACTTCATGCACTCAAAACCAGTATTGATCACAAACGGTGGCAAGGAGCGTTGTCATTCTGTGTTGAACGCGCTGCGTCATCTTGAGCAAACACTGGCTCAAGCTCCCTCCCCCTTGATGGGGGAGGGTTGGGGTGGGGGTGATAACAGCATCCAAGGTTTCGCCATTGATACCCCTCACCCTAACCCTCTCCCACAAGGGGAGAGGGAAGGGAATTCATCTCTCTTTCTAAGGGAAAGAGCAACGGATGAAGTGTGGGTACTGGTACACGATGCCGCCCGTCCCTGTGTGCGCACTGACGATCTCACACGATTAATGAAGGATGCCAGTCTTGATGACCACGGTGGCTTACTGGCCCTGCCGGTGCGCGATACCATGAAACGCCAGACCGCCGATGGCCGCGTCGACACCACGGTTGATCGCAATGGGCTATGGCATG
>JACPVK010000276.1 GCA_016191795.1 Gammaproteobacteria bacterium | reverse complement strand
TGTGTTTGTATATGGGTATTTCAACCCTGGAATAACGGACCTTATAGGCTGGCTGGTTATCCCGTTGCTGCTATTTACTATTATCTGGGATCAGTTTGCACTTTCCAGAATGAAAAAATCCAGCTACGCAGATTTAACCGAAAACGAAAACAAAGACATGGATAAATACAGCAAACTGTTTGCGTTTTTGTTTATATCACCCTGTTATATCGCCGGCACTTTGCTCAGCTGGCGGCTGATTAGCATGTAACCAGCTGCCACATATGCTTTGCTTTAATACTTTTTATCACACCTTGTGGATCGTGCTTCGTAATAACGCTCACATGAATAGGCATCGCGCCCTTCCTTGTAACACAGATTTCGCTGCTGCAAGGCATAATCCCGGCAGTCACCCCAACTTGACTTTTTTTGCACCTGAGATTGAGCCTGTTTCTTTTTAGCTTCCCATGGATTGTTGGACTTCACTGCCGTCTCGGAAGCCTGACTGCCAAACTGGCGTGCCAACTCGGTATCGATCTGCGCGTTTTCAGCATCTGTCAAGGCATGTGCCTCCATCGATCTACCAAGAAAAACACCATCCGCAAGCACTACACCGGACATACCCATAAGGCATGCCGTCAGCAGAGCCATGGATTTTTTTTGAAACAACATATGATCACCCCAACGAGTTATAAAAGCCCTGACAACTTTATAGTCACGGATCAAATCATTGTAAAGAAAGTATGACTATCAGCACCATCACCTCTTCGGGGTAAATGGTCTACACCCCATCACTGAATGCCACCCAATTCATAAAACCAGTGCCTGCACCTATTCAGGAATCATCGATTAGATGTGTGAGCCAACGAGGCGATGTTGTATGCTGCGCCTGGTTGCAAGCGCATGGCGCAGGATGGGCGTGCAGTCATCATTTCCGTTATTTTTCAGGCAGGTAGCTTTCATGGCAGCTAAATCACTTCCGGCAAACCTGGTTTGTGGCAACAGCCATATTCTGTTTGATGCAAACCTGCTTACAAAACCGGATGATCATTTATTTAGCAATGACTGGCTAAATCAGCACGGCATCCTGAAATCCACCGGATCAGGTCGAGGTGAATCCTGGTTTATTGATATTGAATACCCGGCACAACAATCCCGACAATGGGTACTACGCCATTATCTGCGTGGCGGTCTGGTGGCCAAACTCAATCGTGATATGTATCTGGGCTGGCAAGCCGAACACAGCCGAGCCTGGAAAGAATGGCGATTGTTACACCATATGCACACACTCGATTTACCCGTACCACGCCCGCTTGCTGCCCGCGCCCGCTGGCCTGCCGGACGTCTTAGCGGTTTATATCAGGCTGACTTGCTGCTGGAACGTATCCCTCACTGCAGCAACCTCAGCAGCCTGCTGGAGCAGCAAGCCCTGTCAGAAACACTGTGGCGAAATATCGGTCACTGTTTAAAAACATTTCATCAGCACGATATTTCTCATGCCGATCTTAATGCCAACAATATACTGATTGATACACAACAAAAAATTTACCTGATTGATTTTGATCGCTGCCGCATCACCCGTGATGCACAGTTAAAAGCCGGCAATCTGCCCAGGCTGCATCGATCCTTACTGAAGTTACAGGGTTTGCATGCGACCTATCATTTTACGGAACAGGACTGGCAACATTTACTGGCAGGTTATAACGACAGCACGTCATCATACGTTTCATAAATGGCCGACAGATACCGTTCAGCCATATCACTCTGGTTTTGCATCAGCAGTTGCGCCTGTCGGCCCAGTTCGATCCGCGCAGCAGCGTCGCTCAAACAGGATTGCACAACCACTGCCAGTTCATTTATATCCTGCACCTGCAAACACGCATGATGCTGTAAAAACAATTCGGTTTCCGCTGCAAAGTTAAACATGTGCGGCCCAACAATAATGGCTTTGGCTAATCGCGCCGGCTCCAGCAGATTTTGCCCGCCTCGCGGCACCAGTGACCCACCCATGATGACCACATCCGCCTGCGTCATAAACGACAACAGTTCGCCCAGTGTATCGGCCAGATAAATCTGTGTAGCGGCTGTGATGGCATCACCATGACTACGCACGGCAATCTGCATAGCCAGTGGCTGCAACTGGCGTAAAATCTCATCCCGACGTTTTGGATGCCGCGGCGCAATCACCAGCAAATGATTTTGCGCAGACCTTGATTGCCACATTTTTGCCAGTTGATATTCTTCATCATCATGCGTTGAAGCGGCCAGTACATAGGGCCTGTCAGTGAAATGCTGTGGTGGTTGGGGTGATAAATTATTCTGTGTTGCGAATTTCAGATTGCCAACAACTTTAACCTTGTTCACTGCTGCACCCAGCTCAACAAAAGCGTCTGCATCAGACTGGCTACGGCACAATACCTGCGAAACTTTTTGCAGAGCCATGGCATACAATTGCCTGACCCAGTCATTCACATTGCGTGTTCTGTGTGACAAACGTGCATTCACAATTATCAGCGGTATATTGTTTTGCTGACACTGCCGATACAACTCCGGCCATAATTCAGTTTCCATCACCAGTGCCAGACGTGGTTTGATACGCGCATAAAATCTCGACACAGCCGATACCGTATCCATAGGCAAAAAAACATGTGTCGTATTGGATAATGTCTGCTTCGCAACAATTTGCGCGCCAGTAGGTGTGTTAGTGGTAATCACAAAATGCAGCGCCGGATAACGCCGGGAAAATGCCTGGTGCAAAGGCAGCCAGGCATTCACTTCACCTACTGAAGCACAATGTATC
>JACPVK010000304.1 GCA_016191795.1 Gammaproteobacteria bacterium | reverse complement strand
TCGACCACATTGATAATGACGTTGGGTTCGGCGGAGAGTATGTAATCGCGGGTGATGCGTTCGTCGAGTGAGCGCGCGCTGTTATCCAGTGAATAAACACCGGGCAGGTCGACGATATCGAAGCCGGTGCCGGCAAAACTGTATTGGCCCATCTTGCGATCGACGGTGACGCCCGGCCAGTTACCGATGCGCTGGCGCGAGCCTGTGAGCTGATTGAACAGCGTCGATTTACCGCAATTGGGGTTGCCCAGAAGGCCGATGTTGTAGTGATTGTTACTGGCGCTGGTGCTGTTCGTGTCGCAACAGGCTTTTGTCATACAGCTCGCACAAGAATGTGTTGCGACATGCCCGCTCCAATAGCAATACGGCTGGCATCAAAACCAATCACAATGGCGCTACCACGACGTTGCAGTACATGCAGGAGGGAATTATTGAGTATACCCATGCTCACCAGGCGCTTTTTCAGCAGCTTGCCGGCACTGACATCAATCACCCGCACATGGTCGCCAGGCTGGGCGTTGGCGAGTGAATAAATGCGGCCATGGTCGTGTTGCTGAGTCATGCGATTGATTCCCACTTGATAATGATTCCTATTATGGACGAAGTTTTTAATGCGCGCAATGATAATTATTATCATTTAAGACGGGCTTGCGTTGATATGGGTCAAGGAGATTTATGTCTGGCACGATTTACTAGGCACTCTGTTTTTAGCGGGGTCGCCATGGCCGGAACATTACTCGAACTCATATGCCCGGCCGGCAGCCTGCCAGCCCTCAAAGCCGCCATCGATCACGGTGCCGACGGGGTGTACCTGGGGCTGAAAGACAACACCAATGCGCGTAATTTCAGTGGCCTGAACTTCGACAATAAATCGCTGGCCGAGGGCATACGCTATGCCCACAACAAACACCGCAAGGTACTGATGGCGCTCAATACCTACCCGCAACCGGCCACGCTGGCTCGTTGGCAACAGGCGGTGGATACAGCGGCCAGTGCCGGCGTGGATGCCATCATCCTGGCCGACCCTGGCCTCATGGCCTATGCCAATAAAACCCATCCCGAGTTGCGCCTGCATTTATCAGTACAGGGTTCAGCGACCAATTACGAAGCCATTAACTTTTATCATGAGCATTTTGGTATTCAACGTGCGGTGATCCCGCGCGTGCTGTCGCTACCGCAGGTGGAAAATGTTATTCGCAATACGCCAGTTGAAATCGAGCTGTTCGGCTTTGGTGGTTTGTGCGTGATGGTGGAAGGTCGCTGTTTATTATCGTCGTACGCCTGCGGTGATTCACCCAATACATTCGGCGCCTGTTCACCTGGTCATGCCGTGCGCTGGCAACAAACACCCAAAGGCATGGAGACGCGTCTCAATGGCGTGCTCATCGATCGTTATGCCGATAACGAAAAAGCCGGTTATCCAACACTGTGCAAAGGCCGATTTGAAGTGCAGGGCGAAACTTATTACGCACTGGAAGAACCCACCAGCTTGAATACGCTGGAGTTGTTACCCGAAATGCACCGTTTGGGTATAGCTGCCATCAAGATAGAAGGCCGGCAACGCAGCCCGGCGTATGTGGCGCAAGTGACACAGGTGTGGCGCGCGGCGATTGATGCCGTAAAAAATAATGCTGAGCATTTTCGTGCGCAACCAGGCTGGCTGGCGCAACTCGATAAAGTATCCGAAGGCAGTATGCATACCCTGGGTGCTTACTATCGGCCGTGGAAATAAATATGTTGATGCAAAATATAAAATTATCACTCGGGCCCTTGTTGTATTACTGGTCACGCGACACGACGCTTGAATTTTACACGCAAGCCGCCAACTGGCCGGTTGATGTGATGTATCTGGGTGAAACCGTGTGCTCACGGCGTCATGAATTACGTTTTGACGACTGGATGAACATTGCGCAGCAACTCACCGATGCCGGCAAGGAAGTAGTGTTATCAACACTCACGTTGATTGAATCCGAATCCGATCTCAAAGCGCTGCGAAAAATAGTCGATAATAAAAAATTCAGCGTTGAAGCGAATGATATGGGCGCGGTGCACTTATTGTCGAAAGCAGGCGTGCCATTTGTTGCCGGCCCGGCACTCAATATTTATAACCCGGATACTTTGGCATTAATGGCAAGCATCGGTGCTGTTCGCTGGGTGCCGCCGGTGGAAATGCCGCGCACCATGCTGATGTCCATGCCCGTACCAGACAATATACAAACTGAAATATTTGCCTTTGGCAGATTGCCGCTGGCCTTTTCGGCGCGTTGTTTTACCGCGCGGCATTTTAATTTACAAAAAGATGATTGCCAGTTTCGTTGCATCGAACATGCTGATGGACTGGATCTTAATACCCGCGAAGGTGAAGCGTTTCTGGTGATGAATGGTATACAAACCCAGTCGGCTTCTGTGCATACACTGGCGCATCGCCTGGATGAATTGAACGATACATCGGTAACGCATTTGCGTCTGTCACCCCAATCGCAAAACATGGCAGCAATCATAAAAATATTTCGTGATACGCTGGATGAAAAAATATCAACGCGGGAAGTGAAAGCAAAACTTGATACGTGTCTGATAGCAGCGAGCTGTGACGGCTACTGGCTGGGCAAGCCCGGATTAAGCATGGGAGCTGGTTAATATGATAGCGACGAATAATCTGCCCGCCACTCAGCAGTCGACTGTGTCGGTTGCGATTAAAAAAATGCTTGGCCGATTGCCGGCTTATCCGGCAACGCAGGCATTTGTAACGGCATTTAATTTAACGGTCTGGAAAAAACTGAAAGATCTGGATTGGGACGGTTTATATGGCAAGTCGTTTTCTGTGGTGATAAAAGACCTGCCAATGGCTATGTATTTCTCGGTAACTGAAAAAGGCTTGCGTGCGCTTAAAACGACACAGCCGGATGTTGTTTTTACGGCAACCTTTATGGATCTGATACGTTTGGCCTTGCGACTGGAAGATCCCGATGCCCTGTTTTTTAATCGACGTTTGTTAATTGAAGGTAATACCGATATTGGCTTGCGCGTTAAAAATATGCTAGATGGTGTGGAGTTTGAAACACTCCTGGAAAGTTTCCCCGGTATGTTTGGGAAAGCCGTGATGTTTGCCAGAAAGAAACTGCAACATAGAAGGGCGCAATAAATGCAACGCATTGCGCCGGCTTAAATATCAAAGCGGCGCAATGCCCGTTGGTTATTGCGCCTTGCATAACATGCTTTTTGTCCAATTTACATTAGTTCGGTATGCTAAATGCGCCCATGAAACCATCCCAAATATCTTTAATAATAGATGTGCCTGATACAGTGCCATCCGTTTTCCACAGTTCATAGCCGGTCTCGCTGGCGCCAGCATTAAACAAAAGTGTATTACACAAAGTGGTAAGTACACGCGGATAAGAGTTATCGGTACCGGTTACGGATAAATCAGTAGCTGTATTAATGTCTTTAACCATGATGGTTCCGGCTTCAGTACCATTTGTTTTCCATAGTTCACTTCCGTGTTCTCGGTCGCCAGCGTCGAAATAAAGATCGCCTTTAAACTCGACGAATGATTCGGATATGTTAGCTGGATATGAGCCATAAAGGGTGCTCGTATTATTTGTGTCTATGTCCTTTACTAGCATGGTTCCACTTTCTGTGCCATTTGATTTCCAAAGTTCATTGCCGTGAATGCCGTCATTGGCGCTGAAATATAGCGACCCATTAAATGCAGTGAGATACAGTGGGAAGGAATAGTCGCTAGTGTTGATGTCTTTTACCATTATGGTGCCATTTTCAGCGCCGTTTGTTTTCCAAAGCTCAATGCCATGGTTGCCGTCATTTGCGATGAAAAAAAGCTCGTCATTAAGTACTGTAAGAAAGCCCGGATCAGAGTCACCATTGGGGTTAATGTCTTTCACCATTATTGTTCCGTCACTGGTTCCATCTGTTTTCCAAAGCTCAAATCCATAATTGATATCATTGGCAGTAAAATAAAGTTCGCCTTTAAATTCAACTAAAAGTTTTTCGGAGTTGAAGCACCAGCAAGATGGGTTAACGTTTTTTATAAAGATGGTTCCTGATGGTGTCCCGTTTGTTTTCCAAAGCCCAATATTGGTGCCGTTATCGCTTCCGCTGAAGTAAATTTCGCCATTAAAGACGGTAAAACCGTTGCCAGAGATATTGGTAACCAAGATTGTGCCTGCAGATGTGCCATCTGTTTTCCATAGGCCGGCGCCATCACTGTTTTCTGCATAAAAATAAAGTTCTTCATTATATGTAGTGAAGTCTTGTATAGATGAATCACCACTTGTATGGATGTCTTTTACCATTATGGTGCCGGATTCTGTTCCATCTGTTTTCCAAAGTTCTCTGCCGTGAATACCATCATTGGCGCTGAAGTAAGTTGTGCCGTTAAATGATATAAAGCCGTATGGTCCGGAGGGGCCATCGATATAAATGTCTTTAACCATCACTGTGCCGTCTGTGGTTCCATCAGTTTTCCACAGTTCACTGCTGTGGGTGTTGTCGTTAGCGGAGAAAAAATATACATCGGTTGATGAGCCGTGGCCGTTACCACAAGCAGACAATCCCGTGGATAGTCCAAGTATGGCAGCCAGCTGTAGAAGCTTGAGAGATATTATGTTTTGACTGCTGGTATTCATGCGCTTATTCCCTGTTAATTAGAGCTCCCTTATAGATTAAGGGTCATGCTTGGAGACTGTAGAATAATTGAAGCTGCTTTTTTGTATGATACATGCTAATTAATATCCTGCAAACGAGAATTTGATCGGCCCATTTCGTTAGGGTTGTCTGCTCAGACGCTGTGCAATCCGGTTCAGTACCATCCACTTCTTGTTGCACCACATTGGCGCCAGCAACATATCCAGCGAAGCAGTCGCCGTTACACGATGAAAAATAATATCAGACGGCGTGTGGCGAATCATGGTGACAGCGGTATCAATGTATTCCTCCAGTGTTAGCGGTTGATATTCGCCGCGCCGCCATTCATTGGCGAGTTGAGTGCCTTTTACAACATGTAGCGGATGAAGTTTTAGGCCATGGGTTTTTAATTCCAGCACGCGATCCAGTGTAATCATGTTATGCGACAGATCTTCACCGGGCAAGCCAACGATTAAATGCGTGCATAAATTAAGGTTGCGTGCATGAATGCGTTTAACGGCGTCAACATAGCATTGGTAATCGTGGCCACGATTGATGCGCTTTAAAGTGTCATTGAAAGATGATTGCAATCCCAGTTCCAGCCATATTTCAAAACCGCGATCGCGATATGACGCTAACAAATCCAGTACCACATCCGGCACGCAATCCGGGCGGGTGCCGATGCTCAGGCCAATCACATCAGAATGTTGCAATGCCTGGTCATATAAAATTTTAAGCTGCGCCACGTCCGCATAGGTGTTGGTGTAGGCCTGAAAATAGGCAATGAATTTTTTGGCGCCGGTACGTTTTGCCAGTACTGCGCGGCCTGCTGCCAGCTGCGTGTCGATGTCGGGAACTTGCCGGCCTTGTGGATTGAAGGATGCGTTGTTACAAAAAGTGCAACCACCACGCCCCAGTGTGCCATCGCGATTAGGGCAGGTGAAGCCGACATTCAGCGCGAGTTTGTGTACACGTTCGCCATGCTGACGCAACAGGCTTTGGCCAAAGGTGTTGATGTGTTGGGCAAGATTCATGATTGGCAGTGAGTTATTAAACAGTGCATTGGATGTTGTGTGATCTGTGTGTGCCTTGATACGCATCAATGTCTACGCGATATTTTTTGCCAACAATCGCGAACTCGTTGAATAAGGTGGCCGCATGATCAGTCCATTTGCGTTAACAGATGAATCACTATACCAGCGCTGGCGCGACCAGAAGCTGGAACACTATCCGCAAAATCTGGGCGAGTTGATTGTGCAGGTGAAGGATCCGCGCCAGCTAAGTATCTCTGAACATCAGGTCATGCTGCAATGCTTGCGTAAAACCAATATGGTGATTTACGCCAGCAACAGTGGCGAGGATGAAGATAAAGCAATTGCTCATAGTCTGGCGCAACAATTTGGTTTGCAGAAGCTGGATCATAACTGGCTGGCGGATGATGATGGCCTGACGTCATTAACGGTAGCGAATCAGGGTGAGCGCAGCAGTTATATTCCTTATAGCAATCGCCTGATTCAGTGGCATACCGATGGTTATTACAATCTGCCGTCACAACAAATCCAGGGTTTGTTATTACATTGTGTGCGCAGCGCCAGACAAGGTGGTGAGAATCGTTTGCTGGATCACGAGGTCGCCTATGTATTACTGCGCGAGCAAAATCCCGATTTCATTCAGGCCCTGATGCAACCGGATGTCATGACGATTCCGCCGCGAACCGATGAGCATGGCATCGCGCGCGGCGAACAAACCGGGCCTGTGTTTTCGATAACGGCCGATGGTAACTTACATATGCGTTACACCATTCGTGCACGTAATGTGGTGTGGAAAGAAGATGCATTAACTCAAGATGCATTAGCTGCGTTGAGTGAAATACTCAATAGTCACTCGCCTTATATTTATCAGGGCAGGTTGGAACCGGGGATGGGTCTGGTGAGCAACAATGTACTGCACGATCGCAGTGCTTTTGTTGACGAGGAAAATCATCGGCGCTTGTTGTACCGGGCGCGTTATATGGATCGGTGTGCCAATACCGGAGTGATGACGCAGTTACCACAGCCGTGGTGGGGCCAGTCATAACAAAAGCCTTGACACAGAGACGCAGAGAACCAGAGGTCTTAATCAAAATAATCTCTGTGTCTCCGCGTCTCTGTGTCAATCTTTTATTTTTTTGCAAGTTCTTTAACAGCGCCCAGCACTTCTTCCGCATGCCCGGCCACTTTTACTTTTCGCCATTCCTTACACAGCACGCCCTTGTCGTCGATTAAAAAAGTACTGCGTTCAATGCCGCGTACCTGTTTGCCGTACATGTTTTTCATTTTGATGACATCAAACATGGTACACAGGGTTTCTTCGGCATCGGATAACAAATCAAAATTGAAATCCTGTTTGGCCTTGAAGTTTTCATGCGATTTGAGGCTGTCACGCGATACACCTAGTATCAGGGTGTTGGCTCGTTTGAACTTTGCCTGCAGGTCACGAAAATCCTGGCCTTCCTGCGTACAGCCCGGGGTGCTGTCTTTGGGGTAGAAATACAGCACCACATGCTGGCCGCGTAAGTCTTTCAAGCGGATGTTTTGCTCGCCAGTGGCGGGGAGGGAGAAATCGGGAACTTTTTTTCCAGGGGTCACGGTCATGGTGTGCTCCAGAGGCTGGTGATTCATGATAATTTGAGACAAGAGTCTGCCTTGTAAAGCACGGTCGTGCCAAGTACCATGGCGGCCTCATTTTCGGGGGTGAAACATGTTTCGCGGCAGCATGGTGGCATTGGTTACGCCGATGCGTGAAGACGGCACTATTGATTTCGATAGCCTGGCCAGGCTGGTTGAGTTCCATATACAAAATGGTACTTCAGCCATTGTTGCAGTTGGCACCACAGGAGAGTCGGCAACATTGGATGAGCACGAACATTGCGATGTGATTCGCCGCACCGTGCAAATGGTGGCTAACCGTATCCCGGTGATTGCCGGTACCGGCGCCAATTCAACCACGGAAGCCATAACCCTGACCCGCTGCGCACTGGAAGCCGGTGCCGATGCCTGTTTGCTGGTGACGCCGTATTACAACAAACCGACTCAGGAAGGTCTGTATCTACACCACAAAAAAGTCGCTGAAGAAGTGCCTATCCCGCAAATTCTCTATAACGTGCCGGGCCGCACCGCCTGCGATATGTTGCCCGAAACCGTGGCCCGCCTGTCAAAGATTCCCAATATCATTGGTATCAAGGAAGCCACTGGCAAGCTGGAGCGTTTGCAGCAAATAAAAGAAC
>JACPVK010000303.1 GCA_016191795.1 Gammaproteobacteria bacterium | reverse complement strand
TGTGATGGGTGTTGGTGATCCGCTGCGTGGGCAACAAAACAGCGTGTTGCCCACCCTACGGAAATAATCCCCGGATTTTATTTCTTGATGCCTTCAACCACCAGCGTCATCTCAACTGTTTTGGCTGCAGGCCCCAGGTTGTAGTTGATGCCAAAATCACTGAGCGTGAGCGTGGTGTTACCGGTAAAGCCGCGACGGAAGCCGCCCCATGGATCGGCTCCTGCACCCACCTGTTGCACATCAATCGCAATGTTCTTGGTGACACCATGCAGTGTCAAATCACCTTTCAGTACCGCCTTGCCGCCTGCTGATTCGGTGTAGGAAGTGCTGACAAATTTTGCCGTGGTGAATTTATCAACATCAAAGAAATCCTTGCCGCGCAAATGTTTATCACGTTCGGCGTGGGCGCTGTCAATGCTGGCCGGGTCTATGTTGACGCTGACTTTTGATGCGGCCGGATTTTTTTCATCGTAGGTAAATTCGCCGGTGAATTTGTTGAAACGGCCGAGTACAAAACTGTAGCCAAGATGGCTGATCTTGAATTGAATGAAGGCATGTGCCTTTTCGGTGTCGATTACATAATTCGCGGCCTGTACCGGCAGGGCAACAGCGGAGAGCAACAATGCAGCAAGTATGATTCTTTTCATGTGTATTTCCTCAGAGGGTTTATTAAAGTCTTTCATTACTTTGAATGAAAATTTATCTGGATGATGTGGCAGCTTTAAAAAAGCAACCCCTCACCCCAGCCCTCTCCCGCAAGGGGAGAGGGAGTCAGAGCCTGAGCATGCGTTTGAGCGTGTTATCGCGATCGATAAAATGATGCTTTAACGCGCCTGCCGCATGTATTACAGCCAGGGCTATCAGAGAAACCGCCAGCACCAGATGAATTTCACCGGCGATGTCTTCCTGATTCTTGATGCCATGCAGGGTTGCCGGTATTTCAAACCAGCCAAACACCTGCACGCCGCGGCCATCGGCAGTTGAAATCAGATAGCCGCTGATAAAAATAGCAAACAGCAGAATATACATAACAGTATGTGCAATATGTGCCGACTTTATTTCCCAGGTTTTATGGGTTGATAAAACAGCCGGAACAACATTCATGCGCCGCCACAAAAGCCGCAGCATGGTTGCAATCAGCAGTAACACGCCAATGCTGCGATGTATGTCGGGTGCGGTGCGATACCAGTCGTCGTAATAAGTCAGATCAACCATCCAGAGACCCAGTGCAAATAACCCGACGATAACCAGCGCCGATAACCAGTGAAATAGAATGCCGATCCAGCCCCAGGATGATGTCGTATTTTTCCAGCGCATATCATGCTCCAATCTGGCCAAAACTGCCGCTGCGATAATCACGAAACGCCTGATCAATTTCCTCCCGTGTATTCATAACAAACGGGCCATAGCGTGCAACCGGTTCCTGGAATGGCTGGCCGGCGATTAACAGAAAACGGCTGTCATCGTGCGCGGATATTTTTAATTCTGCACCGCTGTCTAGCACGGCAAGCTGATTTTTTATCACAGTGTTAGCGGTGATGCCATGCACGGTTATTTCACCATCAATAACAAACACGAAGGCGGCATGGTTAGCAGCCAGTGGCTGTTCAAAGCGGTGATTTGCTGCGAGTGTTACATCAAAATAAACCGGCTGTGCGGCAATTTGTGTCACCGGGCCACGTGTTCCGCGTGCGGTTTCGCCAGCGATGACACGTATCTGAATGCCTTCGTTTTTTTCTATCGGTATTTGTTCCGGTTCCAGTTCCTGATAACGTGGTGCCATCATTTTTTGACTGGCCGGCAGATTGACCCAAAGTTGAAACCCTTGTAACAGACCCTGTTCCTGTTCCGGCATTTCGGAATGCTCAATGCCACGACCGGCAGTCATCCACTGTACGCCGCCGGAGCGAATCACACCTTCATGTCCGGCACTGTCTTTATGGCGCATGCGGCCATGCAATAAGTAGGTGACGGTTTCAAAGCCGCGATGCGGGTGAGGTGGAAAGCCGGCTATGTAATCGTCCGGGTTATCCGAGCTGAACATGTCGAGCAATAAAAACGGGTCGAGCATATCCAGTTGCGGTGAGGCAATGTAACGACGCAGGCTGACGCCGGCGCCATCCGAGGTTTCGATTCCACTGAGGATTCGGGTGACATTACGCAAGCTCGACATGTTGTTCTCCTGTGTTCGCGATGGTTTCGCTCTGGGGGTGGGCACAGTTTATAGTTGCGTAAAAAAGAATAAACTGGATTACAATGAAATAACTGTTCAGGAATACAGAACAATGGATCGCTACGCTGAAATGCAGACATTTGTTCGTGTGGTGGAGAGCGGCAGCCTGAGCGCCACATCCGAGCGCATGAATATCGCCAAGTCGGCTGTCAGCCGGCGCCTGGCGGACCTGGAGTCGCGACTGGGTGTGCAGCTGTTACACCGCACCACCCGGCGTATCAACCTGACCGAGAGTGGCCGCCATTATTATGAAGAGGCGCGGCGGTTGCTGGCCGAGCTGGATGATGTGGAACAATCGGTCGCCAGTGAACATACAAATTTAAGCGGCCTGTTGCGCATTACCGCGCCGCTGACCTTCGGGATTAAACATCTTTCGCCCTTGCTAAATCAGTTTATGTTG
>JACPVK010000302.1 GCA_016191795.1 Gammaproteobacteria bacterium | reverse complement strand
TGCTGGCGAGTCTCAACGAACGCCGCCGCGAAATGGCCATACTGCGCTCTGTTGGCGCGCGGCCGGCACATATTTTTGCGTTGTTTGTCGGTGAGTCGGCGGCCATCATGTTGCTGGCGGCTGTGCTGGGGCTGGGTTTGTTATACGGGTTGCAACTTTTTGCGCAACCGGTGATCCAGACGCAGCTCGGGCTGTATGTGCCCGTGCAAACGCCATCGCTTTATGAGCTGGCCTTGCTGCTCGCGGCCATGGCGGCCGGGGTGCTGGCCGGCATGATTCCGGCGTGGCGAGCCTACCGTTATTCACTCTCTGATGGCATGACTATACGTATTTAAAGCGAGATGCAGATGTCGAAAACCACCCTTGTGCTCACAATCGGCGTTGTTGCCGTGCTGGCGTTGCTGTTTTGGCTGCTGCTGAAAACCGGTTTGATTTCTTTGCCGTCGTTACCGCAGGCATCGCAGCAGCAGGCGGAAGCGCCGCCGCAGGCGTTGACCTTGCAGTGGCCGGATCTGATACCGCCGGGTTACAACCCGGATGATCTTTATCTGGATGCGCAACGCGAGTACGACATTGAGGCCTTGCAGGACGACGATCCGCGCGTGGTGGAGGTGATGAAAAAAATGGAAGCCCTGGCCAATGCCTCGCCGATCAAGAAGGAAATGAATGGCAAGCTGGTGCGCTTGCCCGGTTATGTGGTGCCGCTGGAAACCGATGGCAAACAGTCTTCAGAGTTTTTGCTCGTTCCTTATTTTGGCGCCTGCATTCATGTGCCGCCACCGCCGGCCAACCAGACCGTGCATGTGGTGACATCGGACCCCAAGGGTGCGCGCATCAGCAAGCTGTTTGAAATTGTGTGGGTGGAAGGCGTTATCAAAACCGAAAAATTCAGCAGCGAACTCGCCGATGCCGGTTATGTGATTACAGCCAGCAAGGTGGAGCCTTACGAAGATTTGCCGGAAGTTGAGCCGTCGGCTCCTTGAATTGTTCGGCCCTGCCCCCAGATACCTAACCCGCCAGATGCGCCGGGTTACGCCAATACCAGTAAGGTTTAATCAGCCCTCGTGTGGTGTAGAATGCGCCCCCATCCATATATCAGTCACGGTTTCGGAGTGAATAACATGAGTGTTACCCAGCAACAGGTTGAAGCTGCAATCAAGAATTACATTGATCCTTACCTCGAGAAGGATCTGATGTCCGCCAATGCGGTACGTGATATTAAAGTGGACGGCGGCAAGGTGTCGTTCAAGGTGGTGCTGGGTTTCCCTGCCAACGGTTATCACGCCAAACTTACCGAAGAGCTGAAAAAACAGATTACAGCGGTTGCCGGTGTCACCGATGTGAAAATTGATTTGAGCAGCAAGATTATTCCGCATTCCGTGCAGTCCAGCCTCAAGCCGTTGCAGAACATCAAGAACATTATTGCTGTCGCCTCCGGTAAAGGCGGCGTAGGTAAATCCACCACGGCGGTGAACCTGGCGCTGGCGCTGAAAGCTGAAGGTGCCAATGTGGGTATCCTCGATGCCGATATTTACGGCCCGAGCGTGCCGCGCATGATGGGTATCAAAACCCGTCCTGAATCCGAAGACGGCAAGACATTGGAGCCGATGATAGGTCACGGCATGCAGGCCATGTCGATTGGTTTCATGATCGATGACGAAACCCCGATGATCTGGCGTGGCCCGATGGTGACCCAGGCACTGGAACAGTTGCTGCGCGACACCAACTGGAAAGACCTGGATTACCTGGTTATCGACTTGCCACCCGGCACCGGTGACGTGCAGTTAACACTGGCGCAAAAAGTACCGGTATCCGGTGCGATTATCGTTACGACTCCGCAGGACATTGCCCTGCTCGACGCCCGCAAGGGTTTGAAAATGTTCCAGAAGGTTGAAGTGCCGGTACTGGGCATAGTCGAAAACATGAGCATCCACATCTGCTCCAAGTGCGGCCATGCCGAACCGATTTTCGGCCAGGGCGGCGGCGAGCGCATGTCGGAAGATTACGATGTCGATTTCCTCGGCGCCCTGCCGCTGGATATGTCGATTCGTATCAGCGGTGACGAAGGCACCCCGCCAGTGGCGCGTGACCCGGATGGCACTGTCGGTCTGTTGTATCGTGAAATCGCACGTCGCGCAGCGGCCAAACTGGCGTTGCAGGCCAAGGACTACAGCACCAAGTTCCCGAATATCGTCATTCAGAACAACTAAAAGCCTGACGCAGAGACGCGGAGCCGCAGAGATCTTATAAGTTGTATGTCTCTGTGACTCTGCGCCACTGTGTCAATTGCTTTTGACGTTCATGCTAGTGACGTAGGGTGGGCAGGCTTTTCTGCCCACGCGGATAGTCACCACGTGGTTGATGCCATGTTAGAATGCCGCCACTTTTTTACCCCAGTGGCGGCTTTTTTATGAGCATCAAATCAGACAAGTGGATAAGACGCATGGCAGAAAAGGGCATGATCGAGCCTTTTGAGCCCGGCCAGGTACGTTACAACGCACAGCAAGAACGCATTGTTTCCTACGGCACTTCCAGCTACGGCTATGACGTACGTTGCGCCAACGAATTCAAAATCTTCACCAACATCAATTCGGCGATAGTTGATCCCAAAAACTTCTGCGCCACCAGTTTCGTCAGCGTCGATTCGGATGTGTGCATCATCCCGCCCAATTCCTTTGCGCTGGCACGCACCGTGGAATATTTTCGCATTCCAAGAAACGTGCTCACGATTTGTCTGGGTAAATCCACCTATGCACGTTGCGGCATTATTGTGAACGTGACACCGCTGGAACCGGAATGGGAAGGTCACGTCACACTGGAATTTTCCAACACCACACCACTGCCGGCAAAAATTTATGCCAACGAAGGCGTGGCGCAGATGTTGTTTCTGGAATCGGATGAGGTTTGTGAAACGTCTTACAAGGATCGTGGCGGGAAATATCAGGGGCAGACGGGAGTTACTTTGCCGAAGACTTAAGTGCGTATTGTTTTTTCAGATACAAAAAAGTTTTTAACAAAAATGGAGCGTTTATGTGTGAGCGTGTAAGGTATTTTATTTGTGGAGTGTTGTTGGCGGGTTCGGCGAGCGCTGTCCAGGCTGAAGGTCCGATGAATACTGGTACCTATAGTATTTCTGGATCTGTTTCCTATTCAAACAACGAGCAAGCATCTTTCTCGCAATCTACAGGCAATATTACGCTCAAGGAAAAAAGCATTCGTTTGTTTCCCGGCTTCATGTATTTCGTACAGCCCGAGCTTGCTATTGGTGCATCACTTCAGTATGCAAAAACATCTGGTGATGTCACTGGCCTCGATACAATCGGGCTTGGACCGGTGGTGCGTTACTATTTTTTAACTGAGGACATGTATCCGTTTATTGAGGGTGAATATATTTATTCTCAATCCAAGACGGATGACGGCTTTGAATCTAATGTTCGAACCGCTACAGTTGGTTTGGGTATGGATTATTTCCTGGCCCGCAATGTGGCAATCGAGCCTATGCTAACTTACAGCGATAGTTCTTTTCATCTAACGGGCGGTGGAACTTCCGCAGACCTGGATGCCAGTGGCATAGTGTTCCGTATTGGTATTAATGTGTTTGTTTATTAAGCAATTGTGCAATGAGTACGGAGCTATTTTCAAATAGTGACGTAGCCCGGATGCAGTGAAACGGAATCCGGGAAAAGCCCCGGATTTCACTAATCGGCGGATGCGCTGCGCTTATCCGCCCTGCATCTACACTTGTTTTAACTTAATCTGAGACTCCCTGGCGAATTCACTGCTCCAGAAGAAATTTCAGTAAAAGATCAGCCAATCACCGCAACGAAATCACCGGCCAATTATTTTCCCTGGCCACAACCGCCAGTTGTGTGTCCGGATCCACCGCCACCGGATGCTCTACTTCCCGAAGCAACGGCAAGTCATTATGCGAATCACTGTAAAACCAGCTGCCTTGCATATTAAGTTGATGCTGCGCAAGCCAGCTGTGTAAGCGCGTTACTTTTCCTTGTTGAAAACACGGCACCCCCGACACGCGGCCGGTATAGCCGTGTGAATTGATTTCCGGTTCGGTGGCGAGCAGGTTGTCGATGCCGAAGGCCTTGACTATCGGCGTGGTCACAAAACTGTTGGTGGCCGTGATCACCAC
>JACPVK010000083.1 GCA_016191795.1 Gammaproteobacteria bacterium | reverse complement strand
CTATATCGAACATGACGATGGCATGTTCAACATGCAGCATCTTGCTACCGTACCCGGCACAGGGTTTACCTATCACCTATACAAACTCACTTCACAAAAATGGTTGACTGAAGCGGAAGTGAATAATCCCGTGTGGACCCACAATCTGGTCGTGATTGTGCCCGGCACCGTACGCAGCACCACCGCCATGTTGTTTGTGGCAGGCGATGACAACGACGACCCACCGCCGGGTGCAACAGACTCAACCGTACAAATCATTGCGCAACTTGCATTGGGCTCGCAATCCATTGTTGCCGCATTATTTCAGGCGCCTAATCAGCCCTTGACGTTCAGCGGTGGATTGGTCAAAGCAGAAGACTCGCTGGTTTCCTACACCTGGGATAAAGCCATGGATACCGGCAATTATGCCTGGGTGGCGTATTTGCCCATGACCAAATCTGTGGTGAAAGCCATGGACGGCTTGCAACAGGTTGCACCTGCACTGGGTTATACCATTAATGATTTTGTTCTGACCGGTTATTCCAAGCGTGGTGCAGCCGTCTGGTTTACCGCCGCAGTTGATGCGCGCGTCAAAGCCATTGCGCCGGGTGTCATTGATTACCTCAACATTACGCCCAGCTTTGAGCATCACTACAGGAGCTACGGCAATTACTCACCCGCGGTGCAGGATTACGTCGATCTTGGCATAGTCGACAACATGCGTTCGCCGGAATTTCGTGCGATGGAGCCGGTGGTTGATCCATACAGTTTTCGCGATAAACTGACCATGCCGAAATTCCTTCTTAATTCATCCGGTGATCAATTCTTTTTGCCGGATTCATCGCGTTTTTATTTTGATGATCTGAAAGGCGAAAAATTGATTCGTTTTGCACCCAACACCAGCCACTCGCTGGCCAACTCAAAAACCGGCGTCGCCGACACACTGTATTCATTGCTCGGCTGGTATCAAACCATTTTGTACAACCTGCCGCGCCCTGATATGCACTGGGCCGTTACCAATGGCGTGTTAAGTGCAACCACCAGTCTGCCGCCTGCGGCAGTCAGAGTGTGGCGTGTGCACAATCCTGCTGCACGTGATTTTCGCTGGCATGTTATTGGTGAAGCCTGGGTACCCACCATGTTGGCGCCCAATGCTGATGGCAGTTACTCCGTTACGCTCGATACACCTGCCAGCGGATTCTCTGCCGCATACATCGAATTTGTGTACAACGGTTTGGCCGGTTATCCACTCACCTACAGTACGCAAGTGTATGTCACACCCGATGTGTATCCCTATGCGCTCACCAACCCTGTGGTTGATCCCAAACACGCTTATTACTGGCATCAACAGGTAAAAAATGCACTGGCCAATACGACGGGTGATATCAGTGCCGACACACTCAACAGTTATTTACCTGTGCCATTGTTCGATAACATAGTCGACAGCCTTAACGAAATGGATGATGCATTTCGTATTGGGCCAGCACCGGTAAAAGAACTGGCGGAACGTGAATGCCTGGCAACTCGCCTGAACATCAAACACGGTGAATTTGGCTGGCATTCACAGGTTGATCTGGGGTGGGGGCTGGGCAGTAAATTGTTATGGGAACATTACAAGGCAGCAGATGAAGCGGCAAATGATGCGTTTCCTTGGATGAGTGCATTGATTTGCGGGAAGCTGAATAGTCTTTGATTCACCGTCTCGTGTGACGGCTGGCATGCTGTCTGCTGATTGCCGCACTTGAGTTTCTCGTTCCCACGCTCTGCGTGGGAATGCATCTGTCCTGGTGTGTTTAATGTATTTGCAGCTTCAGGTGCTAAATCAGTAAACAATCAGAAACAAAACTGGATACCGGCTTTCGCCGGTATGACACCATTAGTGCACCTGAAGGCGCACCTGCAAAAACCGGAATTTGTTTTGACAACAAATTACTCGCTGGCTTTAGCGCACACCAATCCATTCTTCTCCAATGCCCTGTAAATTTTCTTACCGGTTTTTTGTAAACGACTGATATCACCAAAATTCGGAATTTCACCGGCATCAAGCCTGCGCTCCCAGTCCATCACTTCCATATCGAGGTATTCGAGTAATTTCATCGTGCAGATATTACAGTTGTCCGAACACATGGATGCTTCCGGCATGTCAAAAGGTATAGCTAGCCGGATTTCGCCGATTAACTGTCGCATGGCGGTGGTAGTGTCAGGTTTCACGTTTGCTTCAAGTCGTGTAGTAATGTTGATAGATAAATACTTATCGTCTATTTGGGTTAACGTATTGGCCAAAAGCTATTTTATTTCTCCAGATGCGCAATCAGTGAGGCGCGCAAGCGCTGACAGGCTTCTTCATCCAGCAATGGCTGGTTATTGATATCGGTAATATGAAACGTATCGTCAACCTGTTCGCCAACCGTGGCAATCTTGGCTTTATGTATACGAATCTTATTTTCAAGAAAAGCACGGCCGATACGTGCCAGTAATCCTGGCCTGTCGGCAGCGATGATATTCATGACGGTAATGTCCTTGCCTGGGCGTTGTTCAAATCGGACGATTGTTTCGGTTGAAAAATAGCGATGTGAACGAGGTATATTTCTTTCCGGCTGACTACCAATGCTATTGGTTTTGAGGTGCTTTATCAGGTATGTAATTATTTCGTTAATACGAAAATCAGTCTCGGGCGTGCTGCCATCTTCTTCCAGTACCTTAAAGCTGTCCAGTGTATAACCATTGTCTGTTGCCATGATTTGAGCATCAACAATATTTAATGCCAGCTGATTTAATGTGGTAGCTATACCACTGAACATATCATCGTGCTCACGGGCATAAATAAAAATTTCGGCACGGCCTTTTTCGGTTGGGCGGGCGGCTACCAGGGGTAGTCTGCTTTCCGGTGCGTCCAGTATTAATTCACTGTGCCAGCGAATTTCATAAGGCGAGTGATGCAGGAAGTAATCGGCATTAAAGTGACTCCATAAAGCATGAATGTCTTCGGGAGAATTGCCATCTTTAACCAGTAATCGCAATGCCGAGGTTTGTACTTCCTTGACTGCTATATCCCGGCTGACCAGATTCATTAAGCCCATGCGTAGCGTGATGGCAGTTTTGTGGTATAGCTCGCTCAATAAATTATCTTTCCATGAATTCCAGGTTTTTGGATTGGTGGCGCGAATATCACAGAGCGTTAACAGGTATAAATAATCCAGGCGCGACTGGTCACCCACCTGGCGGGCGAATGTTGAAATAACTTCCGGGTCACTGAGGTCTTTACGTTGTGCAACCATGGACATTAACAGGTGATAGCGTACCAGCCAGGCTACCAGTTTGCTGTCGTCTTCGTTAAGGAAGTGAGCGCGACAGAATGCCTCCGCATCTTCCGCGCCCAGCACGGCATGATCGCCGCTACGACCTTTGGCTATGTCATGAAAAAGCCCCGCGAGAAACAGCAGCACAGGTTTTTGAATATGATGATAAATGCCGCTGGCCAAAGGATATTCGTGGCCAAATGCCGATACGGACAGGCGTCGCATGTTTCGTACAACAAACAAGGTATGTTGATCGACGGTGTAGGCGTGAAACAAATCATATTGCATACGCCCGACAATTTTTTCGAACGCCGGGATGTAAGCTGCCAGTATGCCATAGCGATTCATGCGTCGCAGTTCGTGGGTAATGCCGCGCGGTTGATGCATGATTTCAATAAACATCTGGCGTGCAGTTTCGCTTTGGCGAAATTTGTCGTCGATCAGGTGGCGATGTTCGCGTATCATTCGTATGGTCTCGGCGCGCACGCCATGGATTCCGGGGTTCAGCTCCAGTAAAAGAAAAATTTCGAGTAAAGAGGTGGGATGTTCTGAGAAGACGGTTGGATAGCGTGCTTCAATATAATTATTGGTAACCTGAAAACGGGTATTAAGCACCTCAATTTTTTCCGGTACATCGCCATGCAAAATTTCTTCACGAAACAATTGCAATAATAATTCGTTAAGGCGCTCCAGTTGCATGACGGTGCGGTAATAGCGTTGCATGAACTGTTCGATAGCCAGATTGTTATCGCCATCGGCGTAACCAAACTTCAGTGCAATTTGTTTTTGATAGTCGAACAGTAACCGATCTTCACGGCGATTGGTTATATAGTGTAAATGCAAACGTATGCGCCATAGCAGGGTTTGTCCGGCATGCAGGGTTTCGTATTCATTGCGGGTGAGAAAGCCGTGGTCAATTAATTCTTCCAGGGTTTTGGCGCCAAAATGCCGTTTGGCAACCCAGCCAATAATTTGAATATCGCGCAGGCCCCCGGGGTTTTCCTTGATGTTGGGTTCGAGGTTATAGGCCGTGTCGTGAAATTTGGCATAACGTTGCACCTGTTCATCGAGCTTGGCCTGAAAAAAGGCCCTGGCATTCCAGATTTTATCCGGGCCGGTTTCGGCCAGCATGGCATGCATGAGTTGCTCATCACCGGCAAGATAACGCGCTTCCATGATATTGGTGGCAATGGTGATGTCCTTGCGTGCTTCTTCCACGCAATCGTGCAGGCTGCGAACGCTGTGGCCGATTTCCAGCTTGCTGTCCCATAGCAACATCAGGAATTGTTCGAGACAAGCTCGGCTGTTTTCATCCGGCTCATCAGCCAGTAACAGCATCAGATCGATATCGGAGCCAGGGTGCAATTCGCCACGGCCGTATCCACCCACGGCGAGCAGAACCACAGGTTGTTTGTTGTCGATGAAAACCCGGCTAAAGGCATAACGCAGCAGCGCATCGATAAATTGCGCTCGTGCGCAGACCAGTTCAACGGTGTCGGCACCGTCATCAAAGGCGGCCCTCAGGCTGGCATTGCCTTCTGCCAGTGCCTGTTTGAGGATGGGCAGCATGTCGCCGGGGGTGACGGAAGTCGTGTGCTCAAAGCGCGTTTCATCAAAAAGTATCCGCTCACCGATACGCAGTGTCATGGTGCATCACCGGGGCGTATAGTCAGTATCTCGTGTCCTGTGGGGGTGACCAGGATGGTGTGCTCCCATTGCGCTGACAGGCTGTGATCCTTGGTGACCACGGTCCATTTATCGGGCAACAGTTTCACCTCGCGTTTACCGATATTGATCATGGGTTCGATGGTGAAAATCATGCCTGGCTCCAGCGTCAACCCGGTGCCGGGGCTGCCGTAATGCAACACCTGCGGGTCTTCGTGGAACACGCGGCCTATGCCGTGGCCACAGTATTCACGAACCACCGAGCAACCATTGGCTTCGGCATGGGTTTGTATGGCGTGGCCTATGTCACCCAGTTGTATACCTGGCTTAACCAGTTCAATGCCCTTGATCAGACACTGGTGGGCGACTTCGCACACGCGTTTAACCTTGACGCCGACGTCGCCCACATAAAACATTTTGCTGGTGTCGCCGTGAAAGCCATCTTTTATGACGGTGATGTCGATATTGACCATATCGCCGTTCTTGAGCACCTTGTCACTGGGTATGCCGTGGCACACCTGGTGGTTAACCGAGGTACAAATAGACTTGGGAAAGCCGTGATAATTGAGTGGGGCCGGGATGGCCTGTTGCTCATTCACGATGTAATCGTGACACAGGCGATCCAGCTCATTGGTGGTGATTCCCGGTTTAACATGGGGGGCTATCATGTGTAGCACGTCGGCTGCGAGGCGGCCGGCTATGCGCATTTTTGCAATTTCTTCGTTCGTCTTGATCGATACAGGCATGTGATTTTTTCTTTATATTCCGGGGCTTGGCCGCGAAATGGCTGAGGGAGAGGTAGACACGTCTGGTTGTGCCTGTTTAAGCAATATGGTATAAAGCCGCCGCTTTTCAAGCAAACATATTATTAACAGGGTATTGAATGACTCTGCTAATAACCGGGCCCGGAGGGTCTCGGCGCAGCCAATCGCTGCGTAATTCAAAGTCGGGCAATGTATCGGCTTTGAGGTCGGCGATACCAAGGGATGTATGGGTTACCGGACAATACTACTTTACTAACTACTCACATCATATCGACACATACAGCAGGGTGCCCGTACTGAAAAATCGGGTTGCTGTGTGGGATTGGTGGAGGCTTAACCCATTCAGGAGATATCCAATGGCAAAAGTGACTATGCGTCAAATGCTGGAGGCCGGTGTCCATTTCGGTCATCAGGCTCGTTTCTGGAATCCCAAGATGTCTAGCTACATCTTTGGCGAGCGTAACAAGATTCACATTATTAATCTCGAAAAAACGCTTCCCTTGTTCAATGATGCCGTTAATGCCGTCAGCAAAATTGCCGCGCATAACGGTAAAGTTCTGTTTGTCGGCACCAAACGCGCTGCTCGTACTCCGATTATGGAAGAAGCGATGCGCGCCGGTATGCCTTATGTTAATCACCGCTGGCTCGGCGGTATGCTCACCAATTTCAACACCGTTAAAGCGTCAATCCGTCGTCTTAAAGATCTGGAACAGATGAAAACGGACGGCAGCTTTGAACGTATCACCAAAAAAGAAGCCTTGATGCTGGTACGTGAGCAGGAAAAGCTGGAAAAAACTCTCGGTGGTATCAAAGACATGAACGCCCTGCCTGATGCCATATTTGTTATCGACGTCGGCAACGAAAAAATTGCAGTTCACGAAGCCAAGCTGCTGGGTATACCGGTGATTGGTATCGTTGATACCAATAACTCACCGGATGATGTCGATTATGTTATTCCTGGCAACGATGACGCGATTCGTTCAGTCAAGCTGTTTGTTGAAGGTATGGCTGATGCAGTAATCGAAGGCAAGGCTGTAGCCATTCATGCGGCACCCAAAGATGAATACGTAGAAGTGGGTGAGAATGCAGAAGCTGCGCCAAAGAAAAAAGCAGCCGCCGCTGCAGCAGCGCCCAAGAAAAAGGCAGCTGTAAAAAAGAAAGCTGCACCCCGTAAAAAATCTGCAGAAGTTGATGCAGACGCCGATACTGGCGAAGAGTAACCGATCTGGGAGGTCACAGCATGCAGATTACTGCGTCGATGGTAAAAGAACTGCGCGAGCGTACTGGCTCGGGCATGATGGAATGTAAAAAGGCACTGACAGAAGCAGGCGGCGATATTGAAAAAGCCGTGGATGAAATGCGTAAGTCAGGTTTGGCCAAGGCTGACAAGAAATCCGGCCGTATTGCTGCCGAAGGTCTGGTTGCAGTGGAATTGTCTGCGGATAAAAAGCAGGCAGCAGTGGTTGAAGTTAACTGTGAAACCGATTTCGTTGCCGGTGGCGATGACTTCAAGGCTTTCACAGCCAATGTTGCCAGCCTGATTCTCGGCAAATCCCCCGCTGATGTTGATGCGCTCAAAACGATGAAACTGGCAAGCGGTGCGACTGTCGAAGACACGCGTCTGGCGATGGTGGCCAAAATCGGCGAAAACATTCAGGTGCGTCGTTTTGTACGCGTTTCAACGGATGCCAGTTTTGGTTTCTATTTACATGGCACACGTATTTGCGTATTGGTCGAAATGGCCAATGGTAATGATGAATTGCTGAAAGATATTGCCATGCATATCGCTGCCAGCCGTCCAGTTTGCGTTGACGAAAAAGATGTACCGGCTGATTTGCTGGAAAAAGAAAAGGAAATCTTTATTGCCCAGGCCAGAGAAAGCGGCAAGCCCGACAACATCATTGAAAAAATGGTGGAAGGTCGTATCCGTAAATATCTGGCTGAAGTCACCTTGTTGGGACAGCCTTTTGTTAAGGATCCGGACCAGACGGTGGCCCAGTTGCTGAAAAAAGCCGGCGCCACGGTAAAAAGCTTCCACCGTATCGCAGTCGGTGAAGGCATCGAAAAGAAAAAGGAAAACTTTGCTGACGAAGTCGCTCAAATGGCTGGTCAGGCATAATAAGGCGTCAACAGCTTCATACAAAGAACCGGGGTTAATCCCGGTTTTTTGTATCAGCTGTGTGATAATGCCAGTGACATGCGGTGCAAACAGATTAACGACTGATTTGCTGTCAAAATTCAAGTAACATAACAAGGTATATAACGGAACCTCCGCACATGCCAAAAAAATCGCATCCCATATACAAACGCGTCTTGCTCAAGCTCAGTGGTGAAGCCTTAATGGGTGATCAGTCCTACGGCATTGACCCCAAGGTACTGACCCGTATTGCGGGTGAAATTAAACAGATTCTGGACAGTGGTGTGCAGCTCGCCATAGTTGTTGGTGGTGGTAATATTTTTCGGGGTAAGGGACTGGCTGATGCCGGCATGGATCGTGTCACCGGTGACCATATGGGCATGCTGGCGACGGTGATGAACTGTCTGGCCATGCAGGATGCCATTGAACACACCGGTGCTACCTGTCGTGTTATGTCGGCTTTGAGTATTCACCAGGTTTGCGAAGATTATGTGCGCCGTCGCGCGATACGCCATCTGGAAAAAGGCCGTGTGGTTATTTTTGGTGCCGGTACCGGCAACCCGTTTTTTACCACCGATAGCGCCGG
>JACPVK010000301.1 GCA_016191795.1 Gammaproteobacteria bacterium | reverse complement strand
TGGTTGCATAACGGGCAAGTACAGACTAAATCAGGATGATTTTTTGATTTCCAGCAGTTCGATATCAAAAATCAGTACGGAGTTTGGACCAATTGGACCGGAACCGTGTTCGCCATATGCCAGACTGGACGGGATGACCAGCTGCCATTTATCACCAACCTTCATCTTCTGCAAAGCCTCGGTCCAGCCAGGTATCACACCGTTCACCGGGAAAGTGACCGGTTCGCCGCGCTCAT
Source organism: Gammaproteobacteria bacterium (assembly GCA_016191795.1). GTDB lineage: Bacteria > Pseudomonadota > Gammaproteobacteria > SZUA-229 > SZUA-229 > JACPVK01. The sequence continues at coordinate 9,303 of JACPVK010000301.1, read as the reverse complement.
AAGAGCTGTCGAATACCTTGCCATCAATCAGGCTACCGCGATAATGCGTCACCACCGTATCACTTACTTTGGGTGAGCCGCCTTTTCCTGTGGTAATGACCTTGTACTGCAAGCCACTTGGCAGGGTCGTTACACCCTCTTTCTTTTTGTTTTCAGCGAGAAAGGCATCGCCTTCTTTGGCATTTTTACCGGCCATTTCGGTCATTTTGGCCTGTTGCTTCTGCTGCATTTCTGTCTGGAATGCCTGCATCGCCGCCATCATGTCTTCTTTTTTCATGCGCGGCTCCTTGCCGGCAAATGCATCCTTGAGGCCCATCATGACTTTATCCAGATTGATGTCATCTTTGGTTTGTGCCATCTGGGTACCAAGCTGGACACCAATGGTGTAACTGGCCTTGTCTTTGGTGGTTTCGAGTTTCTCATCGGCTTCTGCTGTGCAGCCGCCAAGTAATATCAGGGAACAAATTATTCCGCTATAGAGTTTAGTGTTCATTGAAATCCTTTGATTAGGTAAAGTATGGTCGTTTCCGCAGAGGGGCGCGGTAGCGGCGTAGAATATATCAGAATCATATAAGCTGCATGACAGTGGACACTCACAAATACTGAAAATTCCATGAATACCAATCTTGTCTATTCCATTATTGAATCGCCGGCTCATCCCCATTTCACCGCCCTGTATAACCGACTGGGTTTGAACGAACTCAAATTCAGCTCCCAGCGTAAAGCCATGAGCGAGCTCAAAAAACAACCGGCCAAATTTATTGTTGCTGAATTCTTTTATGGCTTTGGCAATAACTATGCCGGTGCAAATGTCAGTAACCTGGACGTCTTGTTATCGAGCCTGCAGCGTTATTCGCCTGCCACCAAGGTCATCGTACTGGCCCAGAAAGATCAGTACCCGCATGTCGACAAACTGGCTCAATTGTTCAGCCTGCACCAGGTACTGGCACTGCCAATATCGGAACAGCAAATGGAAAAAGCCTTATCAGGCTAAAGTACCAGGCCGTATCGCCCGGCATTCAGTGCCAGATGCAACAACCCGGCAATGCTGATGATGTCGGTAATGCGGCCATCCTGTGCCATGGCGATGGCTTCACGTAAAGGCAAATGGACTATTTCAATCTGTTCGGTCTCTTCAAATTCGGTGTCACCTGCCACCAGGTCCGTTGCCAGATAGACACAGCCTTCTTCATCGGTAACGGATTTCGAGGTATGCAGAAACATGATGGGTTGCATATTGCCAGCCCTCAATCCGGTCTCTTCCCGCAACTCACGATGCGCGGCCTGCTGGGTATCTTCATGCAACGGCGCGCCACCCATGGGAATTTCCCATAGCCATTTATGCAGGGTGTAGCGGTATTGCCCGACCAGCCAGGTATAGCCGTGTTCATCCACCGGAATAATCCCAACAGCACGGGATTTGAAACACACCTTACCGTATATGCCCGGTTTGCCCTGGGGGTTTATGACATCGTGATGCTCGATACGTATCCAGGAATTTTCGTACACATTTTTTTGCTGCACGGTCTTCCAGGGATTTTGGCGGTCGCTCATTCCGTTTCCAGGCCGTTCTTGTGGGTTTCGTTGATGCGCGTGAGCAGGGCACGAATCGGCATCACCTTGTCATCCAGATTTCGAATCACTTCCATATACGCCAGATCTCCGGTGCGCCAGCAATAACTGCCGTCCAGCATTTGCTGGTAAAGCTGTTTCAGGCTGTTTTCCAGGTCATCAATAAACAGGGCATAGGCGCTCATGCTGTCTTCATCAAACTCCAGTGAGGCGCGCATTTCATCCACTTCGTAAATCGCATCGCGAATCAGGCTTACGTATTCATCAACCGTTCGGGCTCGTATCATCTTGTCACCTGCGGGTAAATTTGCGAGGTATTTTAGCAGTTTGCTGCGCACTTGATTCACATCTCCTGTCTCAGAGTTTTTTTAAGCAGAGGGCATGACTTGGACCGATCAATTGGGCAGACTGTGCGTCTGTTAATTTTTGGGGTAGCCCTTGGTCAGACTATTACTCATTGCTGTGTTTGTGCTGGTGATTTATCTGTTATATCGCCAGTTTTCCAGCCTGCCCAAAGACCAGCGTAAGAAGTATGCCTTCAATCTTTTCATCGGATTTGTGCTGCTGGCGGTACTCATCCTCGCCTTACGTGGACGCCTGAGCTGGGCACTGGCAGCCGGTGCTACTTTTCTTTCTTTTTTGCCACGCATACTTGGCTGGCTGGCCCGTACCTGGCCTGCTTTGAATGTACTGCACAGGCACTGGAAACAATCACGTGGCTCGCAACCATCCGGAGATAAACCTGCCTGCACCACCGGTCCTATGACGCAACAGGAAGCCAGAGAGATACTCGGCGTGAATGAACAGGCCAGTCGTGAAGACATCATTAATGCGCATCGCCGGTTGATGCAGAAATTACACCCCGACCGGGGTGGTTCGGATTATCTGGCCGCTAAAATCAATCGGGCCAAGGATGTGTTGCTGGGGTAAAGATTTCCCGGCACAGGAGCGTTACCTGTGCCGGGAAACTGTTAGAAGCGGTAGCCCAGATTTAACCCGATAGTTCTGATGTCCAGACCAATGCTTGCGCCAGACATAGGATTACTTGTTTCGAGCGTGTTTTTAGAACCGGTGGAATAATGAAAGCCCAGATCCCAGAACTTGCTCATACGGAAATCACCGCCAACAGCATAATGTTTTTCAACTGAGGCAGGTAATATCAGGTTATTGTCAACATCAGCCTCATCAATTGGCGCATCAGCCTGGTTATAACCGGCACGCAGTCTCAAACGCTGGTTTACAACATACTCAACACCTAATGCGAAAACAGTCTGGTCTTCCCATCCGGCAGGCAAATCAAGCCTCATGCCATCAGGGCCTGTAATGGACAACACATCCAGCGTGTCTGACCACTGAATTTGCTTCACATCCAGTGATATGGTCACGGCTTCAACCGGCGAATAGGCAACACCCAGAGCTATCATGGCCGGGAAATCCAGCTGTAATTTATACAGGCCGGCTGGACAAAACTGTCTGCCGGTCAGCACATCAACATCCGTACAACCCGTATTCAAACCAAGGTTACTGTTGCCGGTGATATCGCCATACCCCAACTGATATTCCATATCGGGAAATGATTGCTTACTCTTGTAACTGAAGCCCAGGGTAAGCTGGTCATTCACGTCATACAGGGCACCCAGTGAGATTCCGTAACCAAATGCCTGTGCAGTCCTGCTCAGGTCTAAACTGGCCATGACTGTATCCTGACTGTCTATTCCAGCTACACCACCGGTATCACCGGTAAACTTCTGTTTGAGAGAAACCGACTGGTAATCAATATTCAGTGATCCACCCACGGTCAGCTTTTTGTTTACATTCCAGGCGAGTGTTGGAGCCATTTGCCAAAATTGAATAGAGGAATAGCCCTCAAAATACATAGCAGGAAACGGCCCCTGTGCCGGAGACATAAATGTCTGGCCGTAATCCGTACCCAAACCTGATGTACCGTACATGCCGCCACCAAAATAAACATCACCATCGTTGTCTTCCAGTGGTGCAGTCCAGCCAAGAGCCGGTACGCCATACTGCGTAGCAGCACTGTCGCTTTTGTCGCCACCCTGAGCGGTAAAATCCACAAATCGATCCGGCATAAACATTTCCAGACTGAAATCAGCCCGCTTGCCGATACGCGCCATACCTGCCGGGTTGGATATAGCTGTCATGGCGGAGCCGGGGGCTGCGGTGACGGCACCGGCGAGGCTCTCCTCATAGCTGCCGATACCCGTGAGTTGATAACCATTGGTTGCCTGCGAAAGCGGCGCAATTCCGATTGAAATAAGTGCAAATGAAGGGATAAGGTAGTTTTTCATTGTAATGAATGCCTTTAGTAAGCATAGGAGGCATGCCGACACCTGCATGTGCGAGCATGGCTGAAGGTCATTTGTTTCCGTGTGGGAGGGAATACTAGCAAACCCCCCACCCGAGTTACAGGCATATTACAATTTGTTAATAATCTCTTAATCTTGATCAACTAGCGCCAGACTGCCCCTTGCAGCAGCTTATCGAGGGGTGAGGAGGCACCCATTTCTATGACGATGGTTTCATCGAGGGGGATTTCGTCCTGTTCAATATGCGGATACAGCTCTTCTACTATCTGCAACATCATCAACATACCCTGACGCGTGGCGTCATTTGATTCCTGTTCCATACTTTCCTGCAGGCTCTGCATGTGCGAATACACGGTTTCAACACGCGCCGCCAGTGGCTGGCGCTGAAATGCCGGCTTGAAACTCAAATGTAATTCCCGGGACTGGGTGTCGGTATTATCGACAACACTGACACTAAAAGGACCGTTTATTTGCATGGCTGCTCTGCTGTTATTCAATGCCGGCATTGTGGGCGTGAGCAAAATAAATGTAAAGCCAGCATCCCTGTGGTTACTCGCCTCGGGCGCTACGTATTTGCTCATAGGCAGATTTAATATCCGCTGTTTTTTCGGTTGCCAGACGAATCATCTCTTCAGGCAAACCCCTGGATACCAGTTTGTCGGGGTGGTGCTGACTCATTAATCGTCGGTAGGCTTTTTTAACATCGTCATCACTGGCGTCTGCTGACACACCCAGTATCTGATAAGCATCTTCCAGGGTTCGGGAAGCGGCAGGCTGAGCCGGGTGGCGTGCACCAATCATACTAATCAGCTGTTCCAGATGATGATCACCAAAACCTAACTGGTGCGTCACTCGCTTTAATGCTTCGTGCTCCGCACTATGCAGCGCGCCATCAGCCATGGCGGTGGCGATTAATATTTCCAGAAACATTTGCATCAAGTTACGCTGGCGATGACACTCGCTGCGAAATTGCTGCAACACAGCGTTGACTTCAAAATCGGATTGTTTACCGCGATTGAACAATTCGATGGCTGCACGCCGCTGCTCGGCTGACAGGCGCATTTGTGTCATCAGCTGTTCAGCCATGCCGATCTCATCTTTTGAAACCTTGCCATCAGCCTTGGCAACATAGCCCATGACAGCAAAGATGGCGGTAAAAAAAGCGGCCTGGGTTCGCTGCGTCTGGCCGGCATTAACGTCCAGTGTCACCACCAGGTTTCTATCCAGCTGATGGCCGAGAGCGGCTCCCAGCAAGGCGCCCAAAGGCCCGCCCAGCATGAACCCAAAACCGCCACCAATTATTTTTCCCCACCAGTTCATTTGCAGCACCCTGAAAAATAGTGGGCAGCATTATATCGAACTATGGCATTGAATGGCGGGCAGGTGTTACAGCAAATTATCGCGCTGTAAAGCAGAATCGAGCTGGTTGTCAGAAACAGGCTCACCCTGGAACATATCCAGCAGCAACTGTCTTTGTTCATACACGGACGAGTTAAGCGTTTGATGTATACGTGAATAGTGGTGATGGATAGCCGCCATACAGGGGCCGCGATAATTTTGTTCAATCATTAAGGCATCGCCATCATCCTTGTAGGTTTGTTCAATATGTCGAATCACATTCAGCATTTGATGACGTGTGGCACCATATTGCCCCGCATCCTTGTCAGGCAGCACATCTTGCGCATAACTCTTTAATGCTTCACACAGGATGTCCTTAACCGTGTGTGAGCAGGAAATAGTTATAGGAGGCTTGAGGTTATCAGGCATATTTTTCAAATCATGCTGCATTCACTTGATAGGCCAGTGCACGGCGGCGGAAATTCTGTGCCGACTTGCTATTACCCGTGTTAACGTAATATTTGGTTATTAACTGGCAGGCAATGATAGTGTAACTATCATCCAGTTCCATCGCTCTTTCCAGTGCTGCCACGCCTTCCACATCGGCGTGCGTCAGCAGGGTTCGGCCGATATCAAAATAGATTCGTGCATCCGTCAGATTGTTAAGCAATATCTGCTTGCACATGGGCAACATGCCATCATCGCCTAAATAACGCTTACCTAGCTGTATCAGTTCCCAGGCTGTATCGTTTGCCAAGGTTGACTGCATGGTTTGCATAATTAACATACGCAATCTTTGCTGTTGCTGTAATCCCTGCTGATATTTTTGCTGCCACTCAAACTCGTGCGTCTTGAGCCAAACCCTGTCAAGCTGACCGGTAATAACCTTGAAACTGTCACCGAGAAAAAATCTGGCTGCACTTTCGGTCACCGGAGGTGGCAAGCTGACATGAAACACCGACAAATTATCCATTCTTTGTTTCAGTGACGGCATATTGGTGGCCGGCGATGTGTCTGTCAACTCGGTATTTAACCAGGCCTGCGCTTTTTCAGTATCGAGTTTTGCACGCAAATTATGATCCAGGCTGGCGTAAGGCAAGTAAGGTGGCTGCTTGTGACGGTAGGCCTTGTTGTACAAATGTGGCCAGAAATCATTTTCCAGATAGTGTTTACTGATGTTTGCAGTCAACAACATATTCACCAGCGTTTGATCACGTAAAAATGATTGCACTTTTTCATCGGCATAATACTGCTGCATGCGACAGGCGGTTTGCGAAAGCAACCTGAACAATGGCGTGTACCAGGAAAAGAACGAGCGCATAATCAATGAAGGTACCGACCAGTTTTTTTGCCAGGCCGCCTGATACTGAATACATAACTGACGGACAAAATACACCATGCTGGCAGGGCGGCGGTGAACACCTGATAAATGAATTATTTCACGCTCAATAGCAGCCATCATGTACCGCGCACTCAGGCTCTGCATTAACGGCATACCAATCAATAAACTGCTGGTGTGGGTAAACGGAAATCCGCGCTCCGGTGTGCGCACCAGCTCAATGGAGTAGTCACGAATGATGCGAATGCGATGAATACGCGGCACATGATGTTTTTTACATAAATCATCTATCATGTTACGCAGCACTGGCGCCTCTTCCTGATCAAGTGGACGACCGGCCGGGTAACTAACCGGTAATTTCCATAATTCATATGTCATCCAGGCTGCAACGCCGGCCAGGACAATCTCCAGCAATACAAAAGAATAATCCAGGTAACTTCCGGCCTGATAAATATCGTAGGGAATATATCCAGTTAAAAAAATGACGGCCAGCGGAAACATAAAAATCCAGGCATAAGCCAGCAAGGAGAATCCCAGCATGGAAGCTAAATAGCTAACAGGATAACGTTCGCCGAAACCAGGGTTTTGTTGCACACTGTTTGACGTGCCATCTTGCAGTATGGACTGCTCAAGCAATTCCAGATGATCATTCATTTGATCTCACCCGTTATTCATTTAATAACACATCAACACCACAGCCAGTCTCTACTGGTCAATTGTGTTGCCCACATAGGGAATCCTATGAAATTTTTAAACAGGCTGTGATGCGGAATTATTGGTAACGCGTCATTAATTTGATACTGGAGAGGCTTGCACCACAGCCATTGCATCGTGTATTAACAGACTTGATGGTAGCAAGGACCGGGGAATAGCAGCAGGCAATTTTGAGAGCAAGCTCACATTTTGGTATGAGATAATCATTAAATACTTATAAGATTACCTGGCAGCGAATCACTTGAACGACATGTCGCCGCTTCGCTGCAAGGGCTTAGCCTGCAATACCGGCTCATCCGGAAACAGTTCCAGCAAATCTGCCATCGTCAGGGTCTCGCCTTTCTGGTCATAGCGCTGCCAGATTTTTTCCCAGCGCGCATCATCAAAATAAAATCCGGTGGGTAGCATGGCAACCAGATGATTATTAAAATCAGAAATTATTGTAGGTTCGATCAATTTTCCAGCCATAGGCATTACCTTTTTATTGCCACCACAACGTCAGTATCGGCAGATAGGTCAGCAACAGCAGCCACATCAACATAATAATGAGGAATGGCAGGGTTGCACGAAATAAACTCAAAATGGATTTGCCAAAACGCTGACTGGCTATGAACAAGTTCAACCCAACGGGTGGAGTCATGTAACCGATTTCCAGATTAGCTAAAAATATAATACCAAGATGAACCGGGTCAATCTGATAACGCAAGGCTAATGGCATAATAAGTGGCACCACCACGACTATGGCTGAAAATATATCCATCATGGCGCCGACTATCAGCAGGAATACATTTAGTAATAATAAAAATTGTAATGGACTGCTGATGTGAGACTCAACCATTTGCAAAACACGCATTGGTAGCTGGGAGTCAATCAGCAAGTTTGTTAAGCCCATAGCTACGCCAAGAATGATCAGGATACTCCCAACCAGCTTTGACGTATCAACAAGGATTTTTGTCAGATCTTTTATAATATCTACTTTTTTGCACAGGATTGTTTCCACCACTAATGCATAGATCGCGGTCAGGGCGGCTGCTTCGGTGACAGTGAGAAAGCCGCCGAAAATACCTGTAACAATGAATACGGGTAATAATATATCCCATAGCGCACACTTGATCGCATCAACAACTTTTTTAACCGAAAAAGTATGTGGCATCACATGCCATTTTTTTACGGCTACATGACTGTAGACTGACAGCATGACCAGTAACAGCAAACCGGGAATAACGCCTGCAATAAACAGATCATCAATACTGACGCCCGACACAATTCCAAATAATATGATTGCCAGGCTGGGCGGCAGCAATAATCCCAAAGATCCACCCGATGTCAGTAAACCGAGTGTAAACTGCTCCTGATATTTCGCCTTTTGAAACAATGGATATAACAATCCACCCAGTGCAATAATGGTCACACCTGAGGCGCCTGTAAAAGCGGTAAAAAATGCGCATGAAACAATTGTCACAATGGCCAGACCACCTGGCATCCAGCCAAGCAATGCATCAAACAGCTTGATTAAACGCTGCGGACTGCCGCCTTCGGCCATCACCATGCCTGCAAAGGTAAACAATGGTATTGCTACCAGATTGGGCTGACTGGCAAGCCGATACATTTCTATCAATAAAACACTGGCGTCCAGATCGGCCGAATGTGCGGACAATAAGCCACCTGCGCCCAAAATAACAAACAGGGGCATACCAATAGCCGCTATCACAATCAAAATGCACAGGAAAATAACGATCATGCCGCATCTCGTGCAGATGATATTTCGCCACGCAATGCCAGCAATACAAAATGCAAAGCAATCAAGGCAAATCCGACTGGCAGGATGATTGCCATGATAGCAATCCAGCGTTCCTGCTCAGAGGCATAATGCCATTCATCCAGCCAGAACCTGGCAGCATGCCAGGCAAACATTATACAAATCATGGCAGCCATTACACTCAGTGGCCGTAACAACATTTGCTTTTGTTTATCCGTAAAAAAATGCACCAGAAAATCAATTTTTATGTGTTT
>JACPVK010000319.1 GCA_016191795.1 Gammaproteobacteria bacterium | reverse complement strand
TGGGCTTGCCTGGGTTTGTTTTTGTTTATGCTTAGTCGGCTGTGCATATATGCTTTTTTGCATTATCAACGAAAGAGAGGCAGAAATATCCGCACCGTGATAATAATTGGCGCGGGTAACCTTGGGCGACGAGTTATTGAGCAGATTAAACGCTCACCATGGACTGGATATAAAATTGAATGTTTGTTTGATGACGCAGAAGCATTACATGGTACTTATGTAAACGGTTATAAAGTGTTTGGGAGTCTGAGTGATGTTGAGACGTATCTTGCATTGAATAGTATAGATGAGGTGTGGCTAGCACTTCCTTTGCGGGCAGAAAAACGAATGAAAGAGTTATTATTCGGCATTCGTCATTACACAGTTAATGTAAAATTAATACCTGATATTTTCGGTTTTAGTTTGCTTTATCATTCGATGACGGAGATAGCCGGATTGCCAGCGGTCAATCTTTCTGATACCCCAATGGGTGGTGGGAATCGAATTGTCAAGGCTATAGAGGATTGGCTCATTGGCATATTGATTTTCATATTAATACTTCCAGTGGCTGCAATAATTGCTATCGCGATTAAGATGACATCACCCGGACCTATATTGTTTAAACAAAAACGTCATGGATGGGACGGTGAAATTATTAATATTTATAAATTCAGAACCATGACTGTGCATGCGGAAGACGGTGAGGTTATAACTCAGGCGCAGAAATATGATTCTCGTGTTACAAAACTTGGTGCTTTTCTGAGGAGGACTAGCCTGGATGAGTTACCACAGTTTTATAATGTGCTTCAAGGACGTATGTCGATTGTCGGGCCGCGTCCTCATGCTGTACAGCATAATGAACTGTACAAGGATCAGGTAGATAAATATATGCTTCGTCATATGGTAAAACCGGGTATTACAGGCTGGGCGCAAGTAAACGGATTTCGTGGAGAAACAGATACTCTGGACAAGATGAAAAAGCGCATAGAATATGATTTGTACTATATTGAAAACTGGTCGTTGTGGTTTGATTTAAAAATTATCATGATGACTATATTGAAAGGATTCATCAACAAAAACGCATACTAAAACAGATCAATTTCTATTCGATTCTGGCAACCAATACATAACATTTTACAGGTTGGTGAATTGCTAAGGGTTGCATCGAAATACTACATGAATAATTACATCAACACACAGAATTTGCTTTATGCCATGATAGATCATGGCATAAACAGGTTTATTTTCTCCTCTAAACAGCCATTTTTGGCGTACCGGAATATGTGCCGATAGACGAGAAACATCCCAAAAAACCCATTAACCCTTATGGCAAGAGCAAGTTCATGGTTGAGCAATTGCTCGAAGATTATGCCGGTGCTTATGGTTTGAAATCCGTGTGTTTGCGTTATTTTAATGCGGCCGGTGCCGATGAAAAAGGTCGTATTGGAGAACGGCACGAACCTGAAACGCATTTAATACCCCTGGTATTGCAAGCCGCCTCGAAACGTCGTGATGCCATTACGGTGTTTGGCAAGGATTACGACACGCCCGATGGCACCTGCATACGTGATTATATTCATATTGATGATTTGTGTGATGCACATACATTGGCTCTGCGGTACCTGATGGATGGTGGTGGCAGCACAGCTTTTAATCTGGGTAATGGCGAAGGTTATTCCATTCGCCAGGTGATTAATGCCGCCGAGAAAGTATCTGGCAAGTCGATCAGGGTGCTAGACGGTGATCGACGCGAAGGTGATCCGGCACGGCTAATAGCCGATGCCGGTAAAATTATCAGGGAGCTGGGCTGGAAGCCGCGTTACGCGGATTTGCATACTATTGTCAGCCATGCCTGGCAATGGGAGTTGAAATACCCCTGGAAATAAAGTCTTCGCGTGTAATCCGGATGCAACCGCCCATCTTGCCATGTAGAATACGATCTTTGCGATCATCCGGGGTTGTACGTTCATGAGTCTTGAAGAGACTGCCAAGCCATCCAATTTCATTCGCCACATTATCGATGCGGACCTGGCTGCGGGTAAAAATAATGGCAAGGTTGCCACGCGTTTTCCGCCCGAGCCCAATGGCTATTTACATATTGGCCATGCCAAATCCATCGTATTAAATTTTGGTATTGCCCTGGACTACAAGGGTAGCTGTAATCTGCGTTTTGATGACACCAACCCGCACAAGGAAAATATTGATTTCGTCAATGCCATTCAAAAAGATGTGCAATGGCTGGGATTTAAATGGAGCAACCTGTATTACGCATCGGATTATTTTGAACAGCTTTACGCATTTGGTGTTGAGTTGATTCAAAAAGGCAAGGCCTATGTTTGCGATTTAAATGCCGACCAGATTCGCGAATACCGTGGCACCTTAACCGAGCCTGGCAAAAATTCTCCTTATCGTGATCGTTCGGTCGAAGAAAATCTGGATTTATTTGCGCGCATGCGTGCCGGTGATTTTAAAGACGGTGAGCGGGTGTTGCGTGCCAAAATTGATATGGCTTCCTCCAATATCAATATGCGCGATCCAACCCTGTATCGAATTCGCCATGGTGTGATTCATCATCAAACCGGTGAAGCCTGGTGTATTTACCCCATGTACGATTACGCGCACCCGGTGTCCGATGCACTGGAAGGTATTACACATTCACTGTGTACGCTGGAATTTGAAGATCATCGCCCGTTTTATGACTGGATACTGGATAACATTACGATTGGTTGTCATCCCCAGCAGATTGAATTTTCGCGTTTGAATTTGCAATACACCGTGGTGAGTAAGCGCAAACTGACGGAGCTGGTCGACCAGGGGCACGTGGCGGGCTGGGATGATCCGCGTATGCCAACCCTGGCAGGCTTGCGTCGCCGTGGTTATACCCCGGAGTCGATACGTGAATTTTGCCTGCGCATCGGTGTCACCAAGGCAGACAACTCTGTTGAAATGGGTATGCTGGAAAGCGCGATACGGGATGATTTAAATGCGCGCGTACAGCGTCGTATGGCGGTATTGCATCCTTTAAAAGTTGTTATTACCAATTACCCGGAAGATCGTGTTGAGCAGCTTGATGCCGCCAATCATCCGCAAGATGAATCAGCCGGTACGCGCAAGCTGGCATTTTGTCGCGAGCTCTATATTGAACGCGCCGATTTTGAAGAAGTGCCACCTAAAAAATACAAACGCCTGATACCCGGTGGTGAAGTGCGTTTGCGTAATGCCTATGTTATTCGCTGTGATGAAATCATTAAAAATAACCAGGGCGAAGTGGTCGAGTTGCACTGCAGCTATGATGAAAAAACTTTAAATGTGAACCCGGAAGGCAGAAAGGTGCAGGGTGTGATTCACTGGGTATCAGCGCGTCACGCGATAGCTGCTGAAGTTCACATGTATGATCGTTTGTTTACTCATCCCACACCGGATGACGGCAAGGAAGGCAGTCATTATCTCCAACGCCTCAATCCGGATTCCTTGCGCATGCTGACCAATTGTTATGTTGAAGCTTCACTGGCTGGGGCAAAAAGCGGTGAGCGCTTTCAGTTTGAACGTGAAGGTTATTTCTGTCGCGATATCAATGA
>JACPVK010000318.1 GCA_016191795.1 Gammaproteobacteria bacterium | reverse complement strand
TTCAACTTACTGTGCTTCATTGAAGAATGTCAATGTGCATGGTTTTATCTGGTAAGTAGGGCCGGTAGGAACGGTATGCATTCCCACGCATAGCGTGGGAACGAGAATAGGAGTGGTATGCATTCCCACGCATAGCGTGGGAACGAGAATGCTCCGCGTGTTCCCTTTCTTCTCGTTCCCACGCTGTGCGTGGGAATGCATAGTAGTAACGATCATGCCTTTAGTTTTTCCTGCAAACGTGCCAGCAATTTCTGTTTAAACTCCGGTAACATCTCATCCAGTAATTCACTGACCAGCTCTTCAATCTTCTCTGCCGGTACACCCGCCTTGCGTGCCGCATCATCAAAACAATGTGCATCAAAATGCCGAGTCATGTCGGCATCGCCGGGTTTGATAATGTCGGTGAGTATCGGGATTTTAACTTCAGTGGGTTTGCTCATGTCTCGTTGATCTCATGATGGTGGAGTTCACACTGTTGTTCGCGGTAGGTTTTGTAATGCTCGCGGCCGCGTTGTTTGGTGGCTTCATCCTGATGAATCACTTCGGCAATGCGTTTGCAGTGTGTGAGCTCAGGTAGTTGTGCAGACAGGTTGATTAATAGATCGAAATTATCGCTACAGGGTTCATGCCCAATGAGTATGGGTTGTGCGCTATCGGTATCACTGCCGTGAATACCATGAGGAATAAAACTGTCTTCGTGAATTGTCCACAACATATGATCCAGCGCCTGACTAGCGCTGGATGAATCGGTTTGAATATAAATGCGGTTGTTTTGTTGCCAGGCTTTTTCTGCCAGACGGCAGGCAAAGTGTTGGCGCTGTTGGGTGGTGGCCTTGGGCAGAATGTAGAAATCGACGCGCATAGTTGGATTCAATATTACATATCGTAGGATGGGTGAAGCGCAGCGTAACCCATCAATGTATTCAGGATAATCACGATGGGTTACACTGCGCTTCACCCATCCTACGGTTTACTTCTACTTGGTAACCGAGCGGGACTCTATCTGATCAAGGATATATTGCATCAGTAACGGCACCGGCCGGCCGGTGGCACCTTTATCCTTGCCGGATTTCCAGGCAACACCGGCAATATCCAGATGTGCCCAGTGATATTTTTTGGTGAAGCGTGATAAAAAACAGGCGGCGGTAATGGTGCCCGCTTCCTTGCCGCCAATGTTGGCGATGTCGGCAAAGTTGCTGTCGAGTTGTTCCTGATAGTCATCCCATAAGGGTAATTCCCAGCAACGGTCACCGGCAGTCTGGCCGGCCTTGAGCAAATCATTTATTAATGGATGGTGGTTGCCCAGCAAACCGGCAGGGTGGGCACCCAGTGCTACCACACAGGCACCGGTGAGTGTGGCAATGTCGATGATAACTTCCGGGTCAAATTTTTTGGCGTATTCCAGTGCATCGCACAAAATTAAACGGCCTTCGGCATCGGTGTTGAGAATTTCAATGGTAATACCCGCCATGCTGGTGACAATGTCACCGGGTTTGGTGGCCAGGCCATCGGGCAGGTTTTCGGTGGCGGGAATCACGCCCACAATATTGATCGGCAATTGCAATTCAGCGCACGCCGAGAGCGTGCCCAGTACACTGGCGCCGCCGCACATGTCGAACTTCATTTCATCCATGGCCGCGCCCGGTTTCAGGCTGATGCCGCCCGAATCAAACGTGACACCCTTGCCAACCAGGACGATGGGTTTTTGTTTTTTATCACCGCCGCTGTATTCCATGGTGATGAGTTTTGGCGGTTGACGGCTGCCACGCGCAACTGATAATAACGAACCCATGCCCAACTCTTCCATGTCTTTTTGTTCCAGCACGGTTACCTTGAAATTGCGATAGGTTTTTTGCAGAGCTCTGGCCTGTTCGGCCAGATAAGTGGGGGTGCAAATATTGCCGGGTAAATTAGCGAGATCCTTGCTGAGGGTCATGCCAGAGGCTATGGCCATGCCAACTCGTACGGCCTGTTCACCTTCCGGCAATTCTCGACGGCTGGGTACACTGAATACAATTCGGCGCAACGGACGACGCACTTCTTCTTTTTTACTTTTAAGCTGATCGAAGCGGTACATAGCATGTTCGGTAGCACGTACCGCATGGCTGATTTTCCAGGCGATGCCTTCTTCATTTTTTACCGGTAACTCGGTCATGCAGGAAAATAATTCGGTGGCACCTTTTTCATCCAGTAACTGGGCCACCATGCCGCACACCTTATGGTATGCCTTGAGGTCAAAATGCTTCTCCCGGCCACAGCCAATCAGCAGCACGCGGTCACACAAGGTGTTGGGCACGTTATGTAACAGCAGGGTTTGGCCGAGTTTGCCTTCACACTCACCACGGCGCACTAACTGCGAGATGTAACCACCGCTGGCATCATCCATCAGCTGCGCCGAGGCTGAGAGTTTGCGGGTTTCGAATATACCGGCGGCCACACAGGAAATACGCTGTTTTTCAGGGGTACCGCTTTTGACCGAGAATTCCATGAGTGCTCCGAACAGGCTTGGGTTGTTAATAAGGGATTGAGGGGGATTTTATGCAATTAAGTTTCAAGGTTAAAGTTTAAAGTAGCAAGGAAAAGCTTTTCTTTTGGCGTTTGCCTTTAACCTTTACCTTTAAGCTATTTCTCGTTCCCACGCTCTGCGTGGGAATGCATGGTGTTTGTTCTGTTTACTGTATTAGCACCTGGCGCTGCAGGTACAGTAAAAAAATCCACACCTGCAATCAGTAAAACCAGCTTGCATCCGCGCGTTTCCCGCGCCAATGAAGTAGAATCCCTGTCATTCCCAATCAAATTATTATCGTCACCCCGGAATGTTCAAATTTATCCCTGTCATCGACCGTTATGTCTCACGAGAATTGCTGGTTACCTGGCTGGCGGTCACGCTGGTGTTAATGCTGATTTTGCTCAGCAGTTCGCTGGCGCGGTTGCTGGGTAAGGCGGCAGACGGTTCGATTCCGGCGGATGCGGTGTTCCCGCTGTTAACCATCACCGGGGCGCGTTATCTGATTTTGCTGGTGCCCATGAGTTTGTACCTGGGTGTGATGCTGACGTTTGGTCGTTTGTATCGCGACAACGAAATGTCGGCGCTGGCCGCTTGCGGCATTGGCATGCCACGTCTGTACCGGCCGTTGCTGATGGTTGCCATGCCGGTGGTGATATTCATGCTGGTGATGACACTGCTTGTGATGCCGGGTATAGCCAAGCAAAGTGAACGACTGAAGGCGGAAATTGAAAACCGTTCCGAACTCAGCGGCCTGGCGGCCGGGCAGTTCAATCAGTCAAGGGATGGTGAAACCGTGGTGTTTCTCGATCGGCAGTCGTCTGACGGTAAAGTTCTGAATAATCTTTTTGTGCAGCAAGTGATAGAGAGCAATATTCAAATCGAAACCGCTTTGCGTGCACAACATTATCGCGATGAAAACGGCAGGCAGTACATTTTGTTTGGTGATGGCCGGCATTACAAAGGTGAGCCGGGTCAGGCCGATTACCGCATCGTCGAGTATGACAGACACGGCATTTATCTGGAGGATACCGAAGTGGTTGAGCCGGTGTTGCAGCGCGACGCCATGGCGGTGAGTGAATTACTGGCTTCGGACAACATTAATCATCGCGCCGAACTGCAATGGCGATTGTCGATACCTCTGGCCACATTGCTGCTGGCAGTTCTCGCCTTGCCGTTGAGTTATACCTCGCCGCGCAAGGGGCGTTATGCGGTTCTGGCGCTGGCCATTTTGTTGTACCTGATTTATTCCAATTTACTGGGCATTGGCGAATCCTGGTTCACCCACGGTAAAACACCCGAATGGCTGGGACTGTGGTGGGTGCATGGCTTTGCCCTGTTGTTGATTGCCTTCTGGTGGACCCGGCGCGCCGGTGGTGTGCTGCAGCTCTACAGGCAACTTCGTCAATGAAAATTCTGGAACGCTATATTGCCGGAACCGTGATTGGCGGCACCTTGATGGCCTTGCTGGTATTGGGATCGTTGCTGGCCTTCGTCGATTTTGTTTCCGAACTGGATGATGTTGGACAGGCCAGCTACACCCTGACAAATGCCTTTACCTACGTTTTGCTGGGTATGCCCGGTCATATGTATGAGCTGTTTCCAACGGCCGTATTAATTGGCGCTTTAATGAGTCTGGGTACGCTGGCCAGCAGTAATGAGCTGGTAGCAATGCGTGCTGCCGGTATATCGGTGGCGAGTATTTCGCGCTGGACACTGCAAGCCGGTTTGTTTCTGGCGGTGCTGGTTGCACTAACCGGTGAATATCTTGTGCCGATAAGTGAACGCCAGGCGCAGAGCGTACGAGCCTCGGCATTAAAAGAAAACATTACACTGGGTGGAAAACACGGTTTCTGGATTCGTGACGGCCAGCGTTATTTGCATGCCAAAACCGTTTATAACGATATGAAGCTGGGTAATGTTTTTATTTATGAAATGGACGACAAGATACACCTGCAACGAGTGACCTATGCCCAATCGGCTGTTTATGAAGACGACAACTGGGTGTTGCATGATGCACGGCGCACTATCTTCGAAGCAAACGACGTCACCACCGAATTGCACGACACCATGCCATGGCCAGACTTGCTCAATCCTGATTTGTTTAGCGTGCTGAGTGTGCAACCGGAAAATATGTCTGTCATCGATTTGTACCGTTACAGCCAGTATCTGCAATCCAATGATCTGGATGCCGGTCAGTACATACTGGCATTCTGGGTAAAAGTGGTAACGCCGCTGGCGAGTATGGCCATGCTGTTAATCGCATTGCCTTTCGTTTTCGGTTCTTCACGCAGTGGCAGTGCGGGGGCACGTATGCTGATTGGCCTGTTGCTCGGCATCGGTTTTTTTATTGCCAATAAAGCCATTAATCATGCCGGGCAGGTGTATGGTTTGCCACCCTTTTTGAGTGCCGCCGTTCCCATCGCGCTGGTAACGATGATGGGCATCATCGCCATGCGGCGCGTGCGCTGACCTGCACCTGTAGGCGCGGGCATGGCCTGCTCCTACAGTTTTTCTCGTTCCCACGTTCCACGTGGGAATGCATACGTGTCACATCAAGGTTCCCACGCAAAGCATGGGAACCAGAAAAGATCCTTCTTTTATTTGCGTTTATTGGCGTTCATTTGCGTTTTCTGTTTCTTTTAACGCCAGTCGCGGGCATGGCCTGCTCCTACAGTTTGATTAGTTTTGTTGATGACGCCATGTCATGCCAGCAGCGTTTGTCTTTATCAATCAGTGACCAGATAAATCCCAGTCCACCACAGGTCCAGGAAAACAGCGCAGCGACAAATCGTAAACCTGCCTGTTGCCAGTTAACCGGTTTGCCATCCAGGGAAACAATTCTCAATTTCCAGGTTTTCATGCCCAGCGTCTGGCCGCCGTGTGTCCAGAACCAGCCGAAAAACACAAAACACACCAGTAATATATAGAGTGGGTGTATCAGATAAAACACCAGTAACCCGTTATCTCGACTGATGGCAGCGCCGTGATTGAGTGCAACCGGCAGCATCTCGGCGATAAATAACAGTGCAGCCAGCAAAAACAGATCATAAATAATCGCCATAAATCTTTTCATTAAACCGGCGGCGACAGTTGTATTGGCATCATTCATTCGGGTTATTTTTCATGTCAGAACAAGGTGAGGAATTGTAACAGTCTCGTGGGCATTTTCCCGCATTTGAAACTAGACTCCAGAAAGTCTTGAGTATGCTAGCGACGCCAACGGAGGCCTTATGAACAGCAAAAAACTTCTACTCGGCGCAGTGATTGCCGCTGCCACAACCGGTGCACAGGCGGCACCTTACGGATTTTTCGATGCGCGATCCGTGGCCATGGGCAATGTGAGCGTGGCAACCGGCAATATCGCCATTGCCGGGCTATCCAATCCTGCCATGTTAATGATGAATGAAAGCAATGATTCATTTGCGTTGTTGATACCGGCTGTGGGTGTGCAGGTGATTGATAATGGTGGTATGCAGGATTTGGTTGACGAATTTCAGGTTTTGTATGACCAGTTTGAGGCAAGTCCTTCTACACAAACCGGTGATGCCATGGTTGCAGTATTGGATCAACTGGATGATACCGCGCTGGTGTTGAATGCAGATGCCAATGTTGCCCTGGCGTATGCTGGCAATAACTGGGCTTTTGCGGGCGCTTATCGTGCACATGCTGATGCTGGCGCAACGATTACCAATGTCGATACAACTTACACTTTGACACCAGGTGATGGGCCGACTGCCGATTTTACAGCTGTTGGTGTGCTCACCAGCACCGCCGCATTTTCGGTTGCCACCAGTTTTAATATCATGGGTATGGATTTGGCTGTGGGCGTTACACCTAAAAATGTGAGTGTGGATGCCATTACCTTCTCGCAAAACGTAAACACCGTTAATGTGGACGATACTGTAAATGATGCGATAGAAGAAAATCTGGGTAGTTTTTCTACCGTTGATGCCGGGTTGGCGTTGCAGGTTCTGGATTCCATTACGGTTGGTCTGGTGGCAAAGAATTTGATGTCAGAAACCTTAACCAGTACCACGCTGGATATGAATGGTAATCCCTACAAATTCAATTTTGACACCCACATGCGCGCCGGTGTGGCCTATCACAATGACTTATTGACGATAGCGGCCGATATGGATCTCACGGAGGTGAAACCTCTATCGTTTGAAGATCCGTCCAAAATGCTGGCACTGGGCGTGGAATTAAACGCCTTCGACTTCATGCAACTGCGCGCCGGTTATCAAACCAATATGGCCAGCGGTGCGACCGATCCTGATTTGCTTTCTGCCGGTATTGGTTTGTGGCTGGGTTTTCATCTTGATCTGGCGGCAGTGGTTGGCAGCGATTCTTCTGTGGGTGCCATGGCGCAAATGGGATTCCGTTTTTAGCCAAAAACAGGATTTGGTGGCAAACAAAACCCGGAGCAATCCGGGTTTTTTTGTTGGGCGGCATTATTTGAAGTTAAATTCGGTCTGATTTCGGTTTTTGGTGTCATTCCGGGTGCGGGGCAGAATATAAAATATCTGGAGGTGTATTTCCGATTTTGGGATGCCGCAAATTGAATTTAAGGAACGAAAATCTCTGTTATGGGTGTCGTCAAATGAATAAAATTTTCTGAATTGATTATGTCGCAAACTGTGATTTTTTTCCGTCGCGAGCTGTTTTTGTCTTCGATGAACCATGTTTTAACAAAAAAAGTTAAAAAAACATGAAAAAAACGCATAACAATCGCTTGATTTATTTGTAAATTCGAAAATAGTAATTATAATCTTGACGTCAACACTAATATGAGGAAGTGAATGATGGCCCGTAAAAAAAGAGCAGTAAAGAAAGCACGAGTAGCAAAAGGTAAATCAGTTGCCAAGAAAAGAGCAGGCAAACGCGCTGCATCAGCAGCCAAGAAAGTAGCAAGAGCAGCTGCAGCAGCAAAGAAAAAAGCACTCGCTCAGAAGACCAACGCCGCCAAGGCAGCAATGAAAGGCAAAATCTCAGCCGTTTCATCTGCACTCAAAGCAGCCAAGGCACAACTCAAAGTAGCCGTTAAACGCGAACAGGCTATCGTCAAAATGGCCAAGAACAAGGAAGCAGCCGTTGCCAAGTTCCTTGCTGGCTGGACCAAGAAACAGATGGCCAAGATCGCTAAAGCATCAAAAGGCAAAAAGCGCCGCAAGCGTCGCGCTAAAGTTGTCACCGCTGCCTGATAGTTCAGGTTTAAGCGCTTAAATGAGCCGCACCGGGAAACCGGAGCGGCTTTTTTTATACAAGTGGCAAGTAGCAAGGCTTAAGTAGCAAGTAAAAGCTTTTGTCTGTCCCTTGCTACTTGAACCTTGCCACTTGCTACTGCTGTTATCAAATCAGTCCGTTAAACAGCAGCACATCCACTTCACTACCGGCTTCAACATTGCCGGCATCACGGGGCAGCACAATAAAACAATTCGCTTTGGCCATGGAACTGAGCATGTGCGAGCCTTGTATGCCGGTGGTATCGACGATTAATTCACCCTGATTATTCACCTGTAACACGCCACGCTGAAAATCCTTGCGACCGGGTTGTTTCTTTAGCAGGTTGCTGCAACGCGCCTTGAGCTGAATAGACGGGCTGATTTTTTCACCTTCCAGCAAGCGCAGTGCGGGTTGTACGAACAGGTAAAACGTCGCCATGGCCGATACCGGATTGCCGGGCAAACCGAAAAACAATTTATTGCCGATTTTGCCAAATGCCAAGGGCTTGCCGGGCTTCATGGCAATTTTCCAGAATTTCACCGCACCCATGTCATCGAGTATTTGCTTGATAAAGTCGGCTTCGCCTACCGAAGCACCACCCGAAGTAATGATGACATCGGCACAATTGGCGGCTTCTTGCAGCGTGTGTTCGATTTCTGATTTCACATCAGGCACCACGCCCATATCCAGGAAATCCACGCCGAGTTTTTTCAGCATGCCAAACAGGATGTAGCGATTGCTGTCGTAAATGTCACCGGGCCGGAGTGTCTGGCCCACACCTTTTAATTCATCACCGGTGGAGAAAAAGGCAACTATCGGTTTACGCAGGATTTGTAATTCGGTAACGCCTGTCGATGCCAGCAAGCCGAGTTTGGCTGGCGTGAGTCTTTCACCGGCGTGAATAATGGTATCGCCGGCGGAAAAATCATCACCGGGATGACGCACATGCTGGCCTTTTGTATGGCCGGTAGAAATCACGATATGTTCGCCATCTACTTTGGCATGTTCCTGCATAACGATAGTGTCAGCTCCCTCCGGTACCACGGCGCCGGTCATAATGCGCACGCATTCACCCAATTTGATATTGCCTGCAAACGGTTTGCCGGCAAATGATTTGCCCAGCACGCGTAAGCGTTTTTCTCCGCTGGCAGGTAAGTCCATACTGTTGATGGCATAGCCATCCATGGCGGAATTGACAAAGGGTGGTACATGCATGGGTGCACGCACATCCTGCGCAGTCATGCCATCCAGCGCTTCGCGCAAGCTCACACAGCGTTGCGCCGTTAAGGGTTGAACGGTATCTGTAATGTGTCGCAGGGCTTCTTCAAAGCTGAGCAGGCCAGGATCGTGTTCGTCTTTCATATGGATTCTCGTGTATCGATAATGTTTTGGTCTCAAATATCATTTGTCAGGCGCACAAGATAACCTGATCAGGCGGTAAAATTTCTGCACTAAGCTGTGGGCCTGAAGGCGCACCTACACCATAACTTAGGCCTGCGACCTTTCCTTGCCGGTGAGTGGGCGGCAGGTATGACGAATTATTATGGCTGGCACTTGATGTGTTCAAGTATAAATTCTGCAATCTGTTGCGGCTGGTTTATATCCAGCTGTGGTATGGGTGGTTGAGTTAGCAGATTGCCGTCGTGTGCTATGGCGATAATATGGTCATCATCCGGGTACAACAAGGATTTGCCCACTTCACGACGGAATAGTTCTATTTTAGGGAACGCCCATTGTTTGAAACCTTCAACCAGTACCAGATCCACTTCATCACCGCTAATTCGGTTGAGTAAATCCTGTAAATCGGGTTCACTGTCATTCGGTTTGTCTATCATGATGGCGATGCGACGGCTGGAACTGATAACCATGGGTGAGGCACCGGCTTTACGCAATTCGAAACTGTCCTTGCCCGGTTGATCAATATCGAAGGCATGATGCGCATGCTTGATCATGGCAACACGCAGGCCGTGTTGTTTGAGCAGGGGTAATACTTGCACCAGCAGCGTTGTTTTACCGGTGCCACTCCAGGCAGCAAAGCCAATAACCGGTTTGTCGAATACAATTTTCATTTCATATCTTCAGCCGTGTTGAAGTTGTGAAAGCATGCGGGCTGGTCAGAAAAGTCGCATACGGCACTATCCACTTCCGTAAAAAAAAGTTCGACCTTGCGTTGCCCGCCGGCCAGCCAGGCTTCGAGCTGCGGTAGCAAGGTTAATGACATTAAACCGAACAAGGGTTGCAGGCGTTGACCATCGTGACAAATAGCCGCCGGTTTGTGCGTATCCTGCAGGCATTGCCACAGGCGCTCGGCCAGTTGTTGTGGAGGCTGCGGTGAATCGCAGGGCATGCACAGCAGGTATTCCGTTTTGCAGCGCTTCATGGCACTAAGAATACCTGCCAGCGGCCCC
>JACPVK010000275.1 GCA_016191795.1 Gammaproteobacteria bacterium | reverse complement strand
CTTTAAGCGGCGTATCCTGCCTAAAAAATACACATCAATTTTTTCAGTGACAGAATCAGCACTGATTGATTGTTGTTTGCCTAATGTCACCTTAACCAGGGTATTGCCAGCCTGGTCCATGACTCTTACGGCATCTACACCCGGCACGGAATGCTGGAACCCGGTGAGGAACTCATTCAAACTGGTTAATTCATCAAAATAAAAAGAGGGTAATTCACCTTTTGCTACCTGATTCAGTGTATCGGTAAATTGTTTAACAGCGGGAGAGCTGGCTAACGACAGCATGACTTCACGCTCGTAGATAAAGCGGAATTCAAGCTCCGATACGATATTTTTCATACCAGCCTGAATAGTCTCCTCAACATTCTGTCGATACAGTCTTTCACTGTACGCCGTAATGCCCAGCACCAATGCCGACAGGGGAATAACCGTCGCCATAGACACCCAGAGAAAAATGCTGCTTTTCAATCGCATAACGTTGGATAATACATCGTCTGTTACAAACTGCCGAAAACACCATGAAAATATCTCTCTATTATGTGTCGATTATTTGCCTGTGCCTGAGCAGCTGCCTGCTCGGCGCCTGTGGCAAAACCGGGCCTTTGTACCTACCAGCTCCGGACTCACAACAAGACTCACCCGCACCCGCCCCGCAGGATAAATAACCGTGGATTACTTCAATTACCAGCATAATCGGCTGTTTGCCGAAGACGTCGATTTAACCGAACTCGCCAGAGAACACGGCACGCCACTGTATGTGTACTCGCGTGCCACACTGGAGCGCCACTGGCACCAGTTCGACCATGCCTTTGGCTCTCACCCGCATCTGGTGTGCTATGCGGTAAAAGCCAATTCATCCCTGGCCATACTCAACCTGCTGGCGCGTATGGGCTCGGGATTCGATATCGTTTCGGCAGGCGAGCTTGAACGTGTTTTACGTGCTGGCGGTAGTGCAGACAAGATTGTTTTCTCGGGCGTCGGCAAAAAACCGGATGAAATCAGACGTGCTCTTGAAGTAGGAATACGTTGCTTTAATGTCGAATCCGAGGCCGAACTGGTGACCCTCAATCGCATTGCCAGCGAAATGGGAATCAGGGCACCCGTGTCCTTGCGCGTTAATCCGGATGTCGATGCGCAAACTCATCCTTATATTTCCACTGGCCTGAAAGATAACAAATTTGGCATCAGCCATGATATTGCACTGCAGGTTTACCGCGAGGCTGCTGCCATGCCGGGCATACATGTCACCGGCATTGACTGTCATATCGGTTCCCAGCTCACACAGGTTACGCCTTTTGTGGATGCCTTAATGAAAGTGCTGTCGCTGGTTGATCACCTCGCAGCGGAAGGCATCGAGTTACATCATATCGATCTGGGTGGTGGCCTGGGCATTCGTTATCGCAATGAAAATCCACCGACGCCTGCAGAACAAATACATGCCCTGTTACACGTACTGGGCAACCGTAATCTGGAAGTTTTAATTGAACCGGGTCGCGCTATCGTTGGTAATGCCGGTGTACTGTTAACGGAAGTGTTGTACCTCAAACATAATGATCATAAAAACTTCGCCATTATTGATGCCGCCATGAATGACCTGATGCGCCCGGCACTCTACAGTGCCTGGATGGATATAGTGCCGTTACAGCCTCGTCATGGTAAGACGCTCAGTTATGACCTGGTTGGTCCGGTCTGCGAGACCGGCGATTTTCTGGGTAAAGATCGCCAGCTATCACTGCAAGCCGGGGATTTACTGGCCGTACGCTCAGCCGGTGCTTACGGTTTTTCGATGAGCTCCAATTACAATACCCGACCGCGTGCTGCCGAAATTATGGTGGATGGTGACAAGGTGCATGTGATTCGACAACGTGAAACACTGGATCAACTGCTGGCGGGTGAACATTTAATCACCTGATCAACCTGACACACGACATGGCGTGACATGACATTTCATGTCACGTCATCTGCATTTTAATTTCTGCTTTGCGTTTTTTCCCGGTAACTGCCTGATTTAACAATACCTGTCATTTTTAAATTCATTGGCACAAACCCTGCACTCCCTGATTCTACCTGTTGATATGACAGGTTAGACTTATTCAGGAGCCGCAATGAAATTACTATCTGGCGTCATCACTTTATTACTCATCAACACTCTGGCCAGTTGCAGCACGGTGAGGGCTGAAGAAAATGGAGCCGGAGGTAACAACGAACCTGCAACTGAACAATCCGAACCGAACACACCCAAAACTGATTCTGGCTCGGAACCAAAACCCGCACCCAAACCCGCTGGCGGGACACCCGAACCAGGCTGCAGTTAATCCAGCTTTCCAACCCACGAGGAAGATCAAATGAAATCTGTTTTGCTTGCATCATCATTGATAGCGTTGAGTATGGCCCTGGCTCCTGTCCAGGCCGCCGACCTGAAAGTCAAAATCACTGGCAGTCTGAGCAGTGTCACGGTAAAACACAAAGGCAAGGATGTTGTCATTCAACGTAACCAGAATGTTGAAAATACAGTGAATCCGGCGTTCGCCAAAACCTCGCGTGAGTGCCCACCGTTTTGCATCAACCCTATGGAACTGGCAGCTGGCGTTGACACCATAGGCGAAGTAGAAATGCTCGATTATCTTGGCAAAATGAGCAGCGGTGACAGCTCTATTCTGGTTGTTGATTCACGCACGCCAGACTGGGTTGAACGCGGCACCATTCCTGGCTCAATTAATATTCCCTGGAACAAACTCAACCCGCAACAGGGCGCTTCACCATTTGATATTTCCGACATCATGATCAAGCAATTTGGCGTCAAGGATCTGGAAGGATTATGGGATTACTCCGGCGCCAAAACACTGGTGATGTTCTGTAATGGCGCATGGTGCGGACAATCACCCAACAATATTCAAAACCTGCTGAAATTTGGCTACCCACCATCAAAAATCAAATGGTATCGCGGTGGCATGCAGGACTGGGAAAGCCTGGGTTTAACGACCGTTAAGCCCTGAGTAAAAACCAGTAGCTGTCCATAAAAATGCCGCTGTTTTTATACAGCGGCATTTTTTTACACTGGATTATCTCATACCGTTTCTACGATTAGCGTAGGAGCGGGCCATGCCCGCGACTGCTTGATCAAAAGCTGAAGTCCGCAAATGCGCCGCACCTCGGCAACCGCTCCATGCGTTGCTCTACCTCCTGTGACCCACATGGATGTGGGAAATGCCAAAGCGATGTTGGAACATCGCTGGCCATCCATGCAGTCGTGCGCATCTCGACAACTGCTCCTGCGTTGTTATCGATCACTTGCTCCCGGCGTGATTCTACCGCCTACTTCCTGTAGGCG
>JACPVK010000082.1 GCA_016191795.1 Gammaproteobacteria bacterium | reverse complement strand
GGTTTCGCTGGTGGGTTATACCAATGCCGGCAAATCCACCTTGTTTAATGTACTGACGTCATCATCGGTTTATGCCGAAGATAAATTATTCGCCACCCTCGATACCACATTGCGCAAACTGCAACTGGATAATGGGCAGACACTGATACTGGCCGATACCGTGGGTTTTATTCGTCATTTGCCGCACGATCTGGTGGAAGCCTTTCGTTCTACCTTGCAGGAAACCGAAGAAGCACATTTGCTATTGCATGTGATCGATGCCGCTGATGAGATGCGCCAGGACAATATTCACGCCGTGGAAACCGTGCTCAGGGAAATCGGTGCCGATGATGTACCGCGTATCGATATCATGAACAAAATCGATTGCATGGATGTCCAGCCAGCCATAGAGCGTGATGAATCGGGGCGTGCTGTTCGCATCTGGGTCTCGGCGCAAACCGGTGCCGGTATGGATTTGATACGCGAAGTACTGGTGGAATATTTTTCCCAGGACCAGGTGCGCGGTGAAATCTGTCTCACGCCGGAACAGGCGCGTATGCGCGCCTTGCTGTATGGTTTGGGCGCGGTACAGAGTGAACGCAATGATGAGTCCGGAAATGTCTGGCTGGCCATCAATATGCCGCGTCGCGACTGGCTGCAGCTGGTGAGTCGTGAACATATTAATGTCTCGCAGTTGTTACTTAATCAGTCAATGGCGCATAGTCTGCAGTAACGCAACCCTTGCGACTGTCGCATAGGCACCCTACAATTCACCCTCGTTTTTACCAAGGTGCGTCGCGCAGCGACACCTGCTCACCCTTTCCCCTTACGGAGAGGGATGGGGAGAGGGGCAAAACAACCAAAGAACCATGAATACATGAAATTTCTAAAAAAATTCGGCTTCAAAATGGCCTGGAATGAACCGGGTGGCAATAAAAATCAGGATCCATGGGGTAACCGTGGTAATGATCAAGGCCCACCTGATCTGGATGAAGTCTTTCGCAAGCTGCGTGACAAGTTCGCTGGCCTGTTTGGTGGCAAACCGTCTTCGCCTCGTAGTCAAATCCCTACTGGCGGTGCCGGTATTGGTATCGGACTGATTGTCTTTATCATTTTCATGTTGTGGATGGCTACCGGCTTTTACAAGCTGGAAGATGCCGAGCGCGGCATTGTGCTGCGTTTTGGCAAACATGTCGAAACCACACAAAAAGGTTTGCACTGGCATATACCGCGCCCCATTGAAAATGTAGAAAAAGTCAATGTGGCCGAACGTCATCAGTTTCCGGTGAAGGCCACCATGCTGACGCAGGACGAGAATATTGTTGATATCGAAGCCACGGTGCAGTACCAGATTACCGAAGGCGAGAAATTTTTGTTCAATGTGCGTAATCCGCAATTGAGCATATCGCAGGCAACCGAAAGCGCCTTGCGTCAGGTTATAGGCAAAACCAAAATGGATTTTGTCATGACCGAAGGTCGTAGCGTGATTGCTGCCGATATTAAAACCATTACCCAGGAAATTGCGGATTCCTATGCCATGGGTTTGACCGTGGTGGAAGTGAACTTGCAGGAAGCCAATCCGCCAGCCGAAGTGCGTGATGCTTTCCAGGATGTGACCCAGGCGCGTGAAGATCAGGTGCGTTTGATTAACGAAGCCGAAGCCTATCGCAATGAAATTTTGCCCAAGGCACGTGGCCATGCAGCGCGTTTGCGTGAAGAGGCTGATGGTTACAAGCAGGAAGTAACAGCGCGCGCCGATGGTGAAGCGCAGCGTTTTGCCAAGCTGTTAACCGAATACAACAAGGCACCGGATGTGACGCGCGATCGTATTTATCTCGACACCGTGGAATCAGTCTTAAGCAACACAACCAAAGTGATGGTGGATATAAAAGGTAATAACATCATGTATCTGCCGCTGGATAAAATGCTCGGTAACACAACGGGTACTGGGTCTATGGTTCCTGCTCAAATACCTTCCTCAGGTATACCGGATGCGGCACCCGTGCGTGATGATGCGCGCAGTCGTGATGCCAGAACGCGGGAGGTACGTTAATGAAAACGCTATGGCCTGTGGCGGTAGTCATCGCCTTGCTGTTGTTGTGGGGCTCGCTGTTTTACGTCGACGAGCGTGAACTGGCAATTAAATTCCAGTTCGGTGAAATCATCGAGTCGAATTATGCGCCCGGTATTCATCTGAAATGGCCGTTGATGCAAAACGTGCGCAAATTCGACAAACGCATTCTGACTATCGACGCCAAGGAAGAAAGTTTCTTCACCGGCGAGAAAAAAGATTTGATTGTTGATTCCTATGTGAAGTGGCGTATTCGTGATGTGGGTGAATACTACAAGGCAACCGGTGGCGATGAAATGCGCGCCGGTAACCTGTTATACCAGACCATCAAAACCGGTTTGCGTGAAGAGTTTGGTAAACGCACCATTCAGGAAGTAGTGGCCGGTGATCGTTCCGAAATCATGGGTATCACCACCGAGCAAGCCAAGAAAAAAGCCGAGACCCTGGGTATTGAGGTTGTGGATGTGCGCGTCAAGCGCATTGAATACCCACCGGGCGTCAGTGCTTCTGTGTATAACCGCATGCGCACCGAGCGTGAACGTGTGGCACGTGATTTCCGCTCCAAGGGTGCAGAGTCTGCGGAACGTATTCGCGCCGATGCCGATCGTCAAAGCAAGGTGACGCTGGCCGAAGCCTATCGCGACTCCGAAGTGGTGCGCGGTGAAGGCGATGCCAAATCAGCGGATATCTATTCGCGTACCTTCGGTAAAAATCGTGATTTTTATCGTTTTTACCGCAGTATGGATGCCTACAAGAAAACCTTTAGCGGCAAGGAAGATGTATTGCTGTTACAACCCAACAGCGAATTCTTCCGTTATTTTAATGATGCCCGTGGCAAGCAGTAATAACGGGTTTCAGTCGTTTCCAGACACCGGACGTTTAGCGTCCGGTTTTTTTGTGTAGGGTCAGTTTATGGGCTGGGAAGATTTGTTTCGCGCACTGGCGCTGATGCTGGTATTCGAAGGTATGATGCCTTTTATCAGCCCGCGTGGCTGGCGCCAGACCATGCAGCAGGCGAGCCAGTTACCGGACCATGTGTTGAGAGGTATTGGCCTGGCGAGCATGGTGGCGGGCGTTATTGTGTTGACACTGGCTGATTGAAAAAAAGCAGTTACGCAAATGCACGCTTTTGTAGGGCGGGTTAGCGCAGCGTAACCCGCCGCATGTGTTTGTAATGAAAAATGGCGGATTACGTTGCACTAATCCGCCCTACGTAAAACCTGAATTTTTTACTTAACTATGAATAATCGCTGGCTGTTACCCCAGGGTATAGAAGAAGCCCTGCCGCCTGAAGCGCGGCAGCTGGAGGCTATGCGTCGCCAGTTGCTCGATACCTATGCGCGCTGGGGTTATCAGCTGGTCATGCCGCCGTTTATTGAATACCTCGATTCGTTGCTGACCGGCACCGGCCATGATCTGAATACCCAAACCTTCCAGCTGGTGGATCAGCTCACCGGCCAGGTGATGGGTGTGCGTGCCGATATGACACCGCAGGTGGCGCGCATCGATGCGCATCAGCTCAAGCGCGAAGCGCCCAACCGGCTGTGCTACATCGGCACTGTATTACACACGCGCCCGGATGGTTTTGGTGGCAGTCGCAGCCCGATGCAGGTGGGCGCCGAGCTTTACGGTCATGCCGGTGTCGAGAGCGATGTGGAAATTATTTGCCTGATGCTGGAAACCTTTCGTCAGGCCGGGGTGGAAAATGTCTTACTCGATCTCGGCCATGTCGGTATATTTCGTGCGCTGGCGGTGCAGGCCGGGTTGAATGCCGAGCAGGAAGCCATGCTGTTTGAAATGTTGCAGCGCAAGGCGATACCGGAAATTAATCAGTTTCTGGCTGGTGTGAAAATCCCGGCCGCGCTGCGCGATATGCTGGCCAGCCTGCCGGAACTGCATG
This sequence comes from Gammaproteobacteria bacterium, assembly GCA_016191795.1. Lineage (GTDB taxonomy): Bacteria > Pseudomonadota > Gammaproteobacteria > SZUA-229 > SZUA-229 > JACPVK01. The sequence goes on along the minus strand of JACPVK010000082.1, from coordinate 911 downwards.
GCGATATGTCGTGCATAGCCCGCGCTGAAAAGGTGCTGCATACAGCCGATGCCAGTGTGAAATCGGCACTGGCTTATTTGCGGCAGACGGCACAGCGCCTGGTTGCCCGGGTGCCGGAAGTACATATGCATTTTGATTTATCCGAGCTGCGTGGTTATCACTACCAGACCGGTATAGTATTTGCCGCTTACGTGCCTGGGCAGGGCCAGGAAATTGCCCGTGGTGGTCGTTATGACGCTATCGGTGAAGTGTTCGGCCGGGCACGTGCAGCCACCGGTTTTAGTACGGATTTAAAAACGCTGGTGGATTTATCGACCACAGTCAGCAGCAACATGGCATCAGCCATTTTTGCGCCCTGTAACGACGATGCCGGCATGTTGCAAACAGTGGCGCAATTGCGCGCACAGGGTGAAACCGTCATCGAGCAATTGCCAGGGCAGGCAGGTGACGCCAGAACGATGGGCTGTGACAAACAGCTCGTTAAACGTAACGCACAATGGTTAGTAGAGAAGGCATAACAATGGGCAAGAATGTAGTGGTGCTGGGCAGTCAGTGGGGCGATGAAGGCAAAGGCAAAATCGTCGATTTATTAACCGATCGCGCGGCTGCCGTGGTGCGTTTTCAGGGTGGCCACAATGCCGGCCATACCCTGGTTATCGGCACCAAAAAAACCGTTCTGCATTTAATTCCATCGGGCGTGTTGCGCGATAACGTCGACTGCCTGATTGGCAATGGCGTGGTGCTGGCACCCGATGCCCTGTTTGAAGAAATTGCCATGCTCGAAAAGGGCGGCGTACCAGCCAGCTCACGGTTAAAACTATCCGAAGCTTGCCCAATGATTTTGCCGTATCACGTGGCCCTCGACCGTGCCCGTGAAATTGCCCGTGGCAGCAAGGCCATCGGCACTACCG
>JACPVK010000266.1 GCA_016191795.1 Gammaproteobacteria bacterium | reverse complement strand
TGCGTCGCTTCAAGGATGACGTTGAAGAAGTTCGCAGCGGTACCGAGTGCGGTATTGGTGTGAAGAACTACAACGACGTCCGGGTAGGTGACCAGATCGAAGTGTTCGACCGGGTTCAGGTTGAACGCACACTTTAATGAAGTAGGGCGTCAATAAGCGTAGCGCATTGCGCCGTGAAGATACCAATGGCGCAATACGCTTCGCTATTGCGCCCTACGCTTTCTGCCGGGTTAAAACCCGGCCTGCAAAAGAAGCGAAGATTTTAGTCATGCCAAAAGAGTTTTCACGTTCCCAACGCATGGGTGAGCAAATTCGTCGCGAGCTGGCCGAGCTGGTGCGTGACGAATTGCGCGACCCACGCCTGACCTGGGTGTCGTTTACCGGCATCAAGCTCAGCCGTGATCTGGGTTATGCCACGGTGTATTTCAGTGTTCTGAATCAGGAAGAACATAAACAGGCGGCCGAGCTTTTAAATCAGGCAGCGGGTTTTTTGCGGCATCATCTGGCCGTCCGGATACGCGCCCGAACCACACCCGAACTTAAATTTATCTACGACGACAGCCTCGAGCGCGGCGCCAGCATGGATGCGCTCATCGCCAAAGCCCGTGCCAGCGATGCTGACGGTAACGACGAATAATTCACGAATATCATCATGAGTAAAAAACCCAGGGGCCGTGCCATTAATGGCATTTTGTTGCTCGACAAACCAGTTAACTGGTCCTCCAACGACGCCTTGCAAAAGGTGAAGCGCATTTATCAGGCCGCCAAGGCGGGCCATACCGGCAGTCTCGATCCTCTGGCCAGTGGCATGTTGCCGATCTGTCTGGGCGAGGCCACCAAGATTTCCGCCTATTTGCTAGACGCCGATAAAACCTATGTTTTTAAATGTGCGCTGGGCAAAAAAACCACCACCGCCGACGCCGAGGGTGAAGTGATTCAAACGCGTCCCCATGAGCACATTACCCGTGCCGATGTAGAACGCCTGTTACCGCAATTTACCGGCGATTTAATGCAGGTGCCGCCGATGTATTCGGCGCTGAAAAAAGATGGCAAGCGTCTCTATGAGCTGGCCCGTGAAGGTATTGAAGTAGAGCGCGAGCCGCGTCCGGTCACCATCTACAAGCTGGAGCTGTTGTCGTTTACCACCGGTGAAATGGAATTGCTGGCCACCTGTTCCAAGGGTACCTATGTGCGTACCCTGGCCGAAGACATGGGCGAAGTGCTGGGTTGCGGCGCCTATATCACGGCCTTGCGCCGTACCAGTGTGGGCCCTTATGCGGGCAAGGAAATGATCACGCTGGAGCAATTGCAGGCTATGGCCGAACAGGGTACAGATCATCTGGATGCGCAATTAATGCCGCTGGATACCGGCCTGATGAACTGGCCGGCGGTTGAGCTGGACGCTAACAGTGCCTTTTACATCAAGCAGGGTCAGCCGGTACTGGTGGCAAAATCTCCGGTTAGCGGCCTGGTGCGTATCTATGACCAGAGCCGTTTTCTGGGCGTTGGTGAAATTCAGGATGATGGCAAGGTCGCCCCGCGGCGATTAATGCATGTCTGAATAGTTATGAATACGTTTGAGAGCTGAAAAATTCGTGGTAGAATCGCGCCTCTTTTTCCGAGGCAATATAGGGTCAGGAGCCAGTTTTTATGTCATTGCAAGCAGCCGTTAAGGCAGAAATCGTTACCAAATATGCACGTTCAGCAGGTGATACCGGTTCAACAGAAGTGCAGGTTGCACTGTTGTCAGCCAACATCAATCAGTTGACGGATCATTTCAAGGCGCACAAGGCCGACCACCATTCACGTCGTGGTTTGCTGCGTATGGTCAACCAGCGCCGCAAATTGCTGGATTATTTGAAGTCCAGAGATGACGAGCGTTACAAGAGCCTGATTGATAGCCTCGGCCTGCGCCGTTAACCCAAGGAAACCATCACTGTGACCGTTATTAAAAAATCCTTTCAGTTTGGTGAACATAACGTCACCATCGAAACCGGTGAAATTGCTCGTCAGGCTTCTGGCGCAGTGCTGGTCAACATGGCCGATACCGTTGTATTGGTCACTGCAGTAGTCGTTAAAGGGGGCGAGGCGCAAGACTTTTTCCCCATGACGGTCAATTATCAGGAAAGAAGTTATGCCGCGGGCAAAATCCCCGGTAGCTTTTTCAAGCGTGAAGGTCGCCCTTCGGAAAAAGAGACCCTGACTTCACGTCTGGTCGACCGTCCATTACGTCCACTGTTTCCCAAAGGCTTTACCAACGAAGTGCAGATTATTGCCACGGTGGTATCGCTGAATAACGAAATCGATCCGGATATCCCGTCCATGATTGGTGCCTCGGCCGCACTGGCTATTTCAGGTGCGCCTTTTATGGGCCCAATCGGTGGTGCACGCGTTGGTTATGCGGACGGTAAATACATTCTCAATCCTACATTCACCCAGTTAAAAACGTCAGCTCTGGATCTGGTTGTGGCCGGTACTTCTGACGCGGTATTAATGGTTGAGTCTGAAGCCAACGAATTGCCTGAAGATGTGATGCTCGGTGCAGTAATGTTTGGTCATGAGCAGTTCCAGATTGTTATTAAAAATATCAGGGAACTGGCTGCCGAAGTGAACACGCCTGCCATCAGCTGGACGGAACCCAAATCCAATGACGAATTGAAGAAAGCCGTGGCGGATGCCATGACAGCGGCTGTGACCAGTGCTTATCAGATTTCTGAAAAGCTGGAGCGTTATGCGGCCATCGATAAAATTCGTGACGAGGCCGTGGCCAAATTTGCGGTAGCCGATAAAGAAGGCTGGAGCGCGGATGATGTTAAAGC